>NZ_RAWN01000299.1:0-8150 GCF_003668895.1 Corallococcus sp. AB045 | reverse complement strand
GGGTGGGGCGCACGTCGGGGGCGATGGTGCAGGCCTTGTAGGCGCGCAGCAGCTCGTAGAGGTGGAGGAAGCTCTCCACCCGGCCGACCTCGGTGACGGACACGCCGTGCGCGGCGAAGCGCGCGCTGTTGGCGCCGCCGTAGGGGTCGTCCCGCAGCCAGTCCACGAAGCGCTGGCCCTGGAGGTCCTTCACGTCCATCGAGCGGCGGGAGGGGCGCTCCCGGGCGAGCGCGGAGTCGGGACCCGCGATGACGACGAAGGACATGCGCAGCAGGGACTCGGTGTCCACGCCCTCGTGCGGGGGCAGGGGGGTGAAGTCGAGCACCAGGTCCTGCTGCCGCGTCTGCACCTGCCGCATGAGTTCGTGCGAGCCGCCGAAGCCCACCACCAGCTTGAGGTCGGTGGCGGCGGCGTCCTGCGCGATGCCGCCCAACAGCGACATGGACAGCGTGGGGTTGAGGCCCAGGCGCAGGGTGGGCTCCACGCGGGCCAGGTCCATCAGCCGCTTCACGTCCAGCTGGTGCAGCGGCGTCTGGGTGCCCGCGTAGAGGCGCTCTCCGCGCGCGGACAGTTGCAGGCGCCGGCCCGGCCCCCGCTCCAGCAGGGCGGCGCCATCCGCGAGCGCCTCCTCCAGGGCGCGGATGTGCTCGCTCACGACGGAGCGGGCGACGCCCAGGTGCTCCGCGGCGGCGTCGATGCTGCCGGCCTCCACGGCGGCGGTGAAGGACTCGAGCCAGACCAGGTGTCGCTGGAGCTTGCGCGGGGGCATGGGGCCAAAGGCGCGCTAGAGGAAGAAGTCGGGCAAGAGCTCCGCGCCGGGGACGGACTGATACTTGTCCAGGTCGGTGATGCCGGCGGCGCGCAGCACTTCATCGTCGATGCAGAAGTTGCCGGTGAAGGAGCGGCTGGGCTTCGTGAGGATGGTGTACGCGGCGTCCGCCATGATCTCCGGCTTGCGGCTGCCCTTGATGGTGTCGTCACCGCCCAGCAGGTTCTGCACGGCGGCGGTGGCGATGACGGTGCGGGGCCACAGCGTGTTGACGGCGATGCCGTCGTCCTTGAGCTCCTCGGCCATGCCCAGCGCGCACAGGCTCATGCCGTACTTCGCGATGGTGTAGGCCACGTGCGGGCCGAACCAGCGCGGCTCCATGTTGAGCGGCGGCGAGTTGTTGAGGATGTGCGGGTTGGAGGACTTCTTGAGGTACGGGATGCACGCCTGCGAGCACGCGAAGGTGCCGCGCGTGTTGATGCCGTGCATCAGGTCGAAGCGCTTGAGCGGCGTGTCCAGCGTGCCGGTGAGGCTGATGGCGCTGGCGTTGTTCACCAGGATGTCGATGCCGCCGAAGGTCTCCACGGCCTTGGCGACGGCGGCGTGGATCTGCGCCTCGTCGCGGATGTCCACCACGCAGGGGAGCGCCTTGCCGCCGGCCTCTTCAATCTCCTTCGCCGCCGAGTAGATGGTGCCGGGCAGCTTGGGGTGCGGGTCCGTGGTCTTCGCCGCGATGACGATGTTGGCGCCGTCACGGGCCGCGCGCAGCGCGATGGCCTTGCCGATGCCGCGGCTGGCGCCGGTGATGAAGAGGGTCTTGCCTTGGAGGTTGGACATGGGCCGCATCCTCGCTCAAACGCGGGGCGCCGCAATGCCCGGAGCGGCCGGACCCGGGTGGGACCGGCCGCTCGTCGACAGAGCTTCAGCGGTCTTTCAGGTGGACATCAGGGGCTCGCGGGCGTGTAGACGAGCACGGCGCTGACGCTCCCAGGGGTGTCCCGGTCCCAACCGCCGATGAAGAGCACCTTGCCGTTGGGCAGCACGGTGGCGGCCATGGAGTAGCGGTTGGACGCCATGCTGGTGGAGAACGCGGAAGTGCCCGTCGCCAGGTCGAAGACTTCCGTCGTCAGGCCCAACGTGGAATTTCCGCCCGCGAGCAGCAGCTTGCCGGAGTTCAGCTGGACCAGGGAGGAGTTGGGGCGCTCGTAGGTGAAGTGTCCCAGCGTGGCCTGTTCGTTGCGCACCGGGTCGTACGTCGCGACCAGCGTCCCGTCCACCAGGACGACCTTGCCAGACGGCTGGAGGAATGCGTCCGTGAAGGTCCGCGTCGTCAGGCCGGTGGCGATGCTCCAGGTATTGTTGGACGGATCGTAGATCTCCGCCGGCAAGCTACTGCCCAGGACGAGCACCTTGCCCGAGGGCAGCAGCACCGCGCGGTGGCTCGACCGGGGGTGAGTCGGGCTCGCGACCGGTACCCAGCTGTTCGTGGCGGGGTCGTAGAGCTCCACGACGCGGTTGCTGACGCTGTCGCCGGAATTGACGCCGCCGACGGCCAGGACCTTGCCGGAGGGCAGCAGGGTCGTGGTGTGGGCTCCGCGCGCGTAGGCCATCTGCGGGCCGGCCGTCCAGGTGTTGGTCGCGGGGTCGTAGAACTCCACGGAGCGCAGCGGGGTGGTGGCCGGGTACGCCGCGAAGCCGCCCGTGACCATGACCTTGCCGGAGGGCAGCAGCGTCACCGCGGGGTTGTAGTGCGAGGTGCCCATCGTCCCGGCGGAGGACCAGGTGGCCTCCGCGGGATCGTAGAGCTCCGCGGTGCCCAGGATGGGGTTGGAGGTCACCGTCCCGCCGAAGACGAGGATCTTCCCGGAGGGCAGGGGGATGAGGCTCGCGTTGAAGCGGCGCTGCGTCAGGCTGGCCGTGAGGTCCCACCGCGCGACCGTCGTGGGCGGCGTGCACGCGGGGGCGTTCTGCACCGCCACGGTGAAGGCCTGGGACGCGGAGAAGCCCTGCGCGTTGGTGACGGTGGCGGTGACGGTCGCGTTCCCGCTGGTGGGCGCGCAGGTGGGGGCCTTCCAGGAGATCTCGCTGGAGGTGAACCCGGACACGGGTGTCGCCAGCGTGCCGGTGCTCGAGGCCCAGTTGAAGGTGAGGGCGCCACCGTTGCCGTCCTCCGCGAGGACGCGGAACGTCACGGTGCTGTCGCCCACCACGGACGCGCTGCTCTGGTGCGCGAGGACGATGCGCGGGGGAACGTTGGCGCTCGCGCCGTCGCCCACGCAGATGCGCAGGGTGCCCTGCGTCTGTCCGCCCTTCGGGTCCTTCACGGTGACGGTGAGCGCGCAGTTGCCGCAGGAGTCGCCAGCGGGAACGGCGGTCGGGGTGAAGGAGGCGATGGTGGAGGTGTCATCCGTCCAGGTGCCCGCGCAGGACGCGGCCCACTGGTAGGTCAGCGCGTCGCCGTCCGGATCCGTCACGTCCGCGGTGACGGTGGTGCTCTGGCCCACGGGAACGGGGGAGCGGGACGCGGTGACGCGGGTGACGGCGGGGGAGATGTTGAACGTCACGGACACTTCCGCGGTGCCGGCCGTGGTGCCGCCGTCCTTGGAGATGACGGTGATGTCGATGCGGATGGTCGCCGTGGCGCCGCGCGAGTCCGTGACGGTCAGCGTCAGCGCGTACACGCCCGGGGTCGCGGGAGCCGTCCAGGTCGTCGACGTGAGCGTGGGTGAACCGAAGGTGCCATCCGCCGCCGTCCAGGCATACGTGATGGAGTCGGACGCATCCGGATCATGCGCGGTGGCCTGGAGGGAGATCGTGCCCCCGGGGAGGACGGCGCTCGCCGAAGCCACGAGCGAGTCGATGCACGGGGCCGAGTTGTCGAACGGGCCCGGGACATCCAGCGCCTGGAGGGTGATGGCCACGATGGAGGTGGCGCCCGCGGTGATGGTGACATCCGAGGCCACGCCCCGGTAGCGAAGAGCGCCGTCCGCGGCGAAGGCCTCCGCGGTGAAGGTGCGCTGGGTGCCAGCGGGCACCTGGTACATGGTGCCGCTCCAGCCCTCCGTGCCCTTGGTGAGCACGGTGGTGGCGGAAGGCACGCCGGAAGCCGTCAGCGTGACGGTCACGCGGGTGACCTCATCGCCCGCGAGCGCCTGGGGAACCGCGCTGACGAACCGGACGTTGCCGGTCTCCCGCTCCGGTTCGCTGCCGTTGTCACAAGCCGTGACAGAGATGACAGCGCTGATTAAAGCGCAAAACAAAACCCGAGACAGTGTGCCTTGTCGACGCATCGCACCTTCCTGGCGCAGCGAGAGGAAAGGGCGATCTATCAGGTTGAAAACATGAAGACAGACATGTTGTGAGATTTTGAGGTGTCTGTCCAAACCCGATCGGGGTCTATGAATACCCGGCGGAGGGGAGCCGCGTGGGCTCCCCTCATCCATGCGGGGGTTGCTACCAGGTGATGCAGGTGACGGTTTCGAGCATGGTCACGTTGGCGTTGCCGGTGGTGTTCCAGTTGCCCACGCCGTTCGTGCCCACGATGTACGTGTAGGCGGAGCCGCGGATGGAGGTGGTGAAGCTGCGCACGTTGACGTGGCCCAGGTCCTGGCAGAAGCGGCGGGCGGTATCCGCCGACGTGCTGAAGTTGCCGGACGGGTAGTTGGGCTGGATGGTGCCGATCTGGTAGCCGTTGACCTTCGGCGTCGTGTACGTGACGTCCGAGGGGGAGGTGGAAGTGGAGGTGACGCAGGTGATGCTCTCCAGCATGGTCACGTTGGCGTTGCCGGTGGTGTTCCAGGCGCCCACGCCATTCGTGCCAACGATGTACGTGTACGAGGAGCTGCGGATGGCGGTGGTGAAGCTTTGCGCGCCGGTGTGGCCCTGGTCCTGACAGAAGCGGCGGGCGGTGTCCGCGGCGCTGCTGAAGTTCCCGGTGGGCTGGTTGGGAAGGAAGGTGCCAATCTGAAAGCCATTGACCGTGGGCACCACGTAGGTCTGGTAGGTGTCAGCGCTGGCCGACGATGCGAAGCCCACGACGAAAAGCAGGGACACAAAGAGGGAGGGGAGACCGCTGCTGCGACGAAACATGTTTTTCCTCGGCTTGTAGCTGAAGCGGGGGGATCCGGACCGTAGCGGCTCGCTGGGTTGAAAGCACTGATTCACGGACTTGGAGACATCTCAAGACTGCTGTGGGTGCGGGTCGAGACGTAGGCACGGTGCGCGACTCGCGCATGGTCTACGCTGTGCCCCCATGCGACTGCTCCCACTCCTCGCCCTGGTGGTGTTGACCGTCCGCTGTGCCCACGCGCCAGAGGCCGCGCCACCTGCTTCCGCGCCGCCCGCTGTTTCGTGGCCGGAGGCCCTGCCTCCCGCGCTGCGGTTGCCGGACACCGTGCGGCCCGTGCACTACGCGTTGGACCTGAAGCTCGTGCCCTCGGAGGACACGTACCCGGGCAGCGTCACCATCGACGTGGAGGTCCGCGAGCCCGTGCGCCAGGTGTGGCTGCATGCTCAGGACCTGGAGGTGTCGCGGGCTCGCGTCACCGTGGGGAGCCGCACGTTCGACGCGAAGCCTGTCACGGCGCCTGAAGGACGTCTGGGATTGCTGCTGCCGGAGGAGCTGCCGGTGGGCAAGGCGCAGCTCCTGCTGGACTTCACCGGCAAGGTGGACCGCGAGCGCAGCCAGGGCCTCTACGGAGTGGAGGAGGGCGGTGAGCCCTACCTCTACACGTTCTTCGAGCCCATCGACGCGCGCCGCGCCTTCCCGTGCTTCGACGAGCCGACCTTCAAGGTGCCGTGGCGCCTGCGCTTCACCGTGAAGGCCGGGCACGTGGCGCTGGCCAATCATCCCGTCGTGTCGCGCGAGCCTCTGCCGGACGGACTGGAGCGCGTCACCTTCGCGGAGAGCAAGCCGATGCCCAGCTACCTCGTGGCCTTCATGGTGGGGCCGTTCGACGTGGTGGAGGCCGGCACCGTCGGCCGCACGAACGTGCCGCTGCGCTTCGTCGTCCCCAAGGGCCGGGGCGCGGAGACGCGCTACGCCGCGAGCATCACGCCTCGCATCGTGAAGGGCCTGGAGGACTTCTTCGACCAGCCGTATCCGTACGAAAAGCTCGATGTGGCGGTCGTGCCTCGCTACTGGGGCACCATGGAGCACCCGGGCATCGTCGCGCTCGGGCAGCCGCTCACGCTCATCCCGCCCGGCGAGGAGACGCTGGTCCGCCGCAAGTCGTATGCGGTCATCGCCAACCATGAGCTGGGGCACTACTGGTTCGGAGACGTCGTGACCTGCTCCTGGTGGAACGACATCTGGCTGAACGAGTCCTTCACCGCGTGGTTGGACCGGCAGACGGTGGACCGGCTGGAGCCGTCCTGGGACTTCCAGCAGGAGCGCGCGATGTCCGCGACGCAGTCCGCGCTGGCGTCGGATGAGCTGGCGTCGGCGCTGCCCGTGCGCAAGCCGGTGGAGAGCAATGACGACATCGTGGGCTCGTTCGACAACGGGACGACGTATGACAAGGGCTCGTCCGTCATCGCCATGTACGAGGCCTGGCTGGGGCCGGAGCGCTTCCGCGACATCCTCCGGGGCTACGTCCGCAAGCACGCCTGGAAGGTCGCGACCCTGGAGGACTTCCTCGCGGACCTGTCCCAGGCGGCGGGGCCGGAGGTGGCGCAGTCCTTCGGCGGGTTCATCGAGCGGAGCGGGGCGCCTCGGATCACCGCGCAGCTTTCATGCCCGGCGGGCGGCGCTCCGTCCGTGAAGCTGTCGCAGGAGCGGTACCTGCCCGTGGGGTCCAAGGCGGACGCGCGGCAGGAATGGCAGGTGCCCGTGTGTCTTCGCGTGGGCACGGGCACGCAGTCGTCGCGGGTGTGCTCGATGTTGCAAGGGCCGTCCGCGGAGGTCGCGTTGCCCACGAAGCAGTGCCCGGCGTGGGTGCTGCTCAACGCGGGCGGCACGGGTTACTACCGCGGCGGTTACACCCGCGAGCAGTTGACGAAGCTGCTCGCGACTCCGGTCGCTGCCTTCACTCCCGCGGAGCAGGTGGCGCTCTGGGCGGATGTGAATGCGGCGGTGAACCGGGGCGACCTGTCGCTGGGTGAGGCGCTGAAGGCGGTGCCTGCCTCCGCGAAGTCGACGAACCGGCTCGTGGTGCAGAGCGGCGCCTCGCTGCTGGAGTTCGTGCGCCTGGATCAGCTCACGCGTGAGGAACGCCAGCGCTTCCGCGCGTGGGTGGCATCGCTCTACTCGGCGCGCGCGCGGGCCATGGGCTGGGTGCCGAAGCCGGGCGAGGACGACTCCGTGAAGGGCTGGCGCTCCCTGTTCCTCCGGCTGGCCGGCGGCCTGGGGGATGACCCCCAGCTGGTGAAGGAGTCGCTGCCCCTGGTGCGCGCATGGCTGGCGGACCGCAAGTCGGTGGACCCGGAGGCGTTCAGTTCCGCGCTGCCCCGAGCCGCGACGCACGGCGATGCGGCCCTGTTCGACGCGCTGCTGGAGGCGGCGAAGAAGGAACAGGACCGCACCGAGCGTTCCCGGCTGCTGATGTCGCTGGCCTACTTCCGGAACCCGGACCTGCTGTGGCGGGCGCTGGGGCTCGTGGTGTCGCCGGAATTCGATGTGCGGGACTCGCAGGTCATCCTCCGGATGGCGTTGATGTCGCCGGAGTCGCAGGCGCTGGCGTGGAACTTCTACCAGACGCACTTCGATGCGCTGACCCAGCGGCTGCGTTCGGATGAGCTGGGCCGGCTGATTGGTCAGACGGGGAGCCTCTGCGATGACATCCACCTGGGGCAGGTGGAGACGTTCCTCACGCCCCGCGTGGACAAGATCGAAGGTGGTCCGCGCGCGCTGACCCGGGCCCTGGAGTCCATCCGGCTGTGCATCGAGTCCCAGAAGCTCCAGTCCCCGAGCATCAAGGCGTTCCTCCGCGCCCGGTGACTCACGGACCGTAGGGACACAGGTTCAAAATCTCCGCGATGGGGGGGCGGCAGAGTTGCAGGAGCTGTGTCTCTTCCACGAACGAGGAGGCCCGCGCCTTGAGGAAGCAGGACGCGGGATCATCCGAGGGCGTGGCGTATTGGCAGAGCTGGAGCGCCTGCGGGTCGGCGAGGAAGCCTCCCTCCTGGACCCGGTGGAAGCACCGTGCCGGGGAGTCGGAACGGGCACCCTGGCAGAGCTGTGCCGCGATGCTCGCTGTCACCGAGCCGCCCTGGCGCGCCGCTTCGAAGCAGGAGTATTGCGGCGCACCCTCGGGAGGGCCTTCCAGTTGCCCCGCCGCCGGAAGCCCGAGCAGCGCGGCAGCCAGCCCCCAGCAACGTCTCCATTGGCCTCGCTTCATCGTTCACCCCCTATAGAAGGTGGGGGATTCATGGCCCGCATGGG
>NZ_RAWN01000298.1:0-8152 GCF_003668895.1 Corallococcus sp. AB045 | reverse complement strand
GTGCCATGACGGGGCGCTGGGGCCTGCTGGGTTTGGTGGTGGTGGGACTGCTGTCGGGCTGCGCGGACCGGGAGCGCTCATCGCTCGCGGACGGCCGGCTGACGGCGACGCCGGGTGGCGTCGACTTCGCGCGGGTGGCGGTCTTCGACGCTCGCGAATCCACGGTGACGCTGCGCAACGTGGGCCGCGCGCGCATCACGGTGGACGAGGCCTGGGTGGAGGGGCCGGAGGGCGCCTACAAGGCGGAGTTCACCCACGAGGGGCCGCACAGCCTGGTGCCGGGCAGCGAGTGCACGCTGAAGGTGCGCTTCGCGCCGCTTTTGCAGGGCGGTCTGCCCGCGGTGCTGGTGGTGCGCTCGGACACGCGCATCGAACCGCTGATGCGAATTCCCCTCAACGGCGCGGGCGTGGACGCGTGGGCGCGGGTGACGCCGCGCGCGCTGGACTTCGGCCGCATCGAGGCGGACTCCACCAAGACGCTGGGCGTGACGCTGGACAACCCCACGGAACTGCCGGTGATGGTGACGCCCAAGCTGGTGGGCGCGGACAAGGATGAGTTCGTCGCGGCGCCGGTGACGGTGAACCCGGGCGAGCGCGTGGAGCTGCCCCTCACCTTCAACCCGGTGCGGGTGGGTAGGAAGCAGATTGCGCTGGCCATCTCACCCTGCCACGGGTGCGCGGACGTGCCGGTGCAGGTGACGGCGGAGTCGCTGGAGCGCGCGGTGGTGGCGGAGCCAGAGGTGTTGGACTTCGGCGCGGTGCCGGTGGACCGCGACGCCATCAAGGCCTCCAGCCTGCGCAACATCAGCACGGAGCCGGTGACGGTGACGTCGCTCATGCTGGATGGCACGGACGTGTCCTTCAGCCAGAACAACACGGGCCTGCCGCTGGTGCTCCAGCCGGGCGAGGTGCGCGCCTTCGAAATCCGCTACAGCCCCGGCCACATGGGCGCGGCCACGGACCGCGCCGTCTACACCGTGGTGAGCAAGCGCCACCCCACGCTGCCCGTGCCGCTGCGCGGCTTCGGCGGCGCGTCCGAACTCTGCGTGTCGCCGATGATGCACGACTTCGGCGAGCAGCCGCTGGGCTCCAAGGTGCGCGTGGTGGTGAACGTGAAGAACTGCGGCACGGACAACGCGGGGCCGCTCACCATCAACACGCTGGACTGGACGCCGGACGCGACGGGCGCCCAGCTCCAGTTCAACAACAAGCCGGTGCCGCTGCCGTTCACCCTGCCGGCCAACGGCGAGCTGAACCTGGAGGTCTTCTACGAGCCCATGCGCGAGGGCAGCGCGTCCGGCGCGCTGGTGATGACCACGAGCGCGTTCTCCGCGGCCACCGTGCAACTGGACTTCTTCGGCAGCGCGAAGGCGCATGCGCCCTGTGACTTGACCGTCACGCCGGAGCTGGTGGACTTCGGCACCCTCCCGCCAGGCCGCGGCGCGGTGCTGGGCGTGAAGCTGGAGAACAAGGGCGCGGACCTGTGCCCCGTGAAGAACATCCGCATCGCCAACGACGGCGGCGGCGTGTTCAAGATGCCCGGCGGCGAGCTCTTCGGCGGCATCATCTACCCGGGCGACTGGTTCAGCTTCCAGGTGGCGTTCCAGGCGCCCTTCACCGGCGGCAACTTCGCGGGGGAGTTGCAGGTGGAGCAGTACAACCCGGTGACGCCGGTGCGGCAGGTGCCGCTGATGGCGAACTCGCAGGAGACGTGCCTGGTGGCGTCGCCCTGGTACCTGGACTTCGGCCTGGGCCGCAAGGACTGCCGCCCGGCGCCGCGTGAGGTGAACTACCTCAACGCGTGCACCACGCCCGTCACCATCTCCAACGTCTTCATCGGGCCGGGCACGACGGACACGGAGTTCGCGCTGTTGGACCACCCGGCGCCGCCCGCGTTCCAGCTCCAGCCGGGCGAGTCCTTCACGGTGGGCGTGGACTACCTGGCGCAGGTGACGGGCATGAACCTGTCGCCGCTCTTCGTGGACTCCAGCGACCTGCCCATCCCGCTGATGGTGCCGCTCATCGGTGAGTCGTCGAAGAAGACGGACAAGACGGACAACTTCGTGCAGCAGGACGTGAGCAAGGTGGACGTGCTGTTCGTCGTGGACAACACGGCGTCCATGGTGGAGGAGCACCCGAAGCTCGTGTCCGCCATCCCCGCGTTCGTGGACGCCGCGCGCAACAAGGCGGTGGACGTGAACATGGCGGTGACGACGACGGGCATCTCCGCGGTGTCCGGCGCGTGCCCGGGCGGCGCGCTGGGCGGCGAGGCCGGCCGCTTCTTCCCGGCGGACAACAGCCGCCAGCGCATCCTCACGCTGGCCACGCCCGACGTGGCGCAGGTGCTCCAGCAGAACGTGCAGGTGGGCCAGTGCGCCCAGGTGGAGCAGGGCTTTGAAGCGATGCGCCGCGCGCTCACCTCTCCGCTGGTGAACAACGTGGATGATCCGCGCACGCCGCTGGCCAACGACGGCAACGCGGGCTTCCTGCGCGACCCCGCGGCGCTGGTGGTGGTGTTCGTGGGTGACGAGGACGACCACTCGCCGGACGCGGTCGCCACGTACGTGCAGTGGGCGCAGCAGCGCAAGGGGGAGAACCAGCCGCAGCGGGCCACCTTCTTCGCCATCGCGCCCACCAAGACGTCCTGCGCCACGGCGGGCGGCACCGGCACCCGGTACGCGGACGCGGCGGCGCAGACGGGCGGCGAGGTGCTCAACGTCTGCGCGGCGGACTACGCGCCGCTGCTCCGGCAGGTGGCCAACAAGGCGTTCAGCGCGCAGGACCGCTTCCCGCTGAGCGAGGAGCCCGACGCGGGCACGGTGGTGGTGACCGTCAACGGCACTGAAACCACCAGCGGGTGGACCTACGACGCCGCGTCCAACAGCGTGGTGTTCAGCGTGGTGCCGCCGCCGGGCTCCAAGGTGGCCATCACCTACCGCCGCGCCTGCGCCAACGACTGAACGGTGGGAAACCCGTGGTTGTGGACCCCGTGACGGGCCGGCCATCCGGCCCCGAACGGGGTTGTCAGACCCCGGTGCTACAGCACTGCATCTGCCTGTGCGGATGACCAGAAAATTGGAGGCGCTCCCTCGGTGTGTACCCTGCGGAGCGTCTGCACGCTGTTGCCCTGGAGGCGCTGTGAACACCTGGACCCCTGATGAGCCCATGAAGTCCTCTCCGCGCGCCGGTGCGCCGGGGCTGCGGGTCATCCGCGGGGAAGGGCAGCGCAAGCAGGAACCGCTGGCGGACCGGAACGCGGTGGCGCGGGTGCTGATGGAGGCCGGGGCGGACATGCTGCTCAGGCGCATCAGCCCCGTGAGGGCGCAGGAGATCGAGCGCAAGGTGGACCGGGTCCTGGACCTGTTCGACCGGGTGGACGCGGCCCCGGTGCTGATGCCGGTGCTCAAGCGGCACCTGGACGAACTGGAGGCCCTGATGCGGGAGACCCGCGAGGTCCGGGCCGCCCGGCGTTAGGCGCACGCCCGGTGGAACCGGGAAAAGCCCAGGGGGATTCGATGTTTGATTCCCCTGGCCCGGCCGCTTACGCTTGGGGCTCGCCTCCTCGCGTCCGGCCGTGTCCATCGAAACCTACGGCAGCTACCAGCTCCTGAAGCGCCTCGCCACGGGCGGCATGGCGCAGATCTACCTCGCACGCCGGCCGGGTTCGGATGCTCCGGACAAGCTGCTGGTGTTGAAGCGGATCCTCCCGCACCTGTCGGAGAACGACGAGTTCGTCCGGATGTTCCTGGACGAGGCACGGATCGCGGCCCGGCTCGCTCACCCCAACGTCGTGCAGATCTACGACCTGGGCGCGGAGGGGGACACCTTCTTCATCGCCATGGAGTACATCCATGGCGTGGACGCGCGCCGGCTCTGGAAGCGCTCGGAGACGGCGGGGCGTCCGCTGCCGGTGCCCCTCGTCTGCCGCATCCTCCTGGAGGCGTGCGCGGGGCTGGACTACGCGCACAAGAAGACGGACGCGGCGGGGCGCCCGCTGGGCATCGTGCACCGGGACGTGTCACCGCAGAACATCCTGGTGACGTTCGACGGTGGCGTGAAGGTGGTGGACTTCGGCATCGCGAAGGCGGCGGATCAGGCCACCGTGACGCGCTCCGGGGTGCTCAAGGGCAAGTATTCGTACATGTCGCCGGAGCAGGCCGCCGGGCAGCGCGTGGACCGCCGTTCGGACGTGTTCGCGCTGGGCGTGGTGCTGCATGAGCTGCTGACGGGGGGCCGGCTCTTCAAGCGCGCCAGTGACATGCTGACGCTGTCGGCGGTGGCGGAGTGCAACGTACCGGTGCCGTCGCACGTGGCGCCCCGGGTGCCGGCGGAGCTGGACACCATCGTGCTCAAGGCGCTCGCGAAGGAGCCGGACGCGCGCTACCAGCACGCGCAGGAGCTGCAGCGGGCGCTGGAGGGGTGGCTCGCGTCGCAGCCGCAGCCTTGTGGCACGTCAGCGGACCTGGCCGGGTACATGGGGGAACTGTACGCGGACCGCCTGACGGAGGAGGCGCGCTCCGGCGAGGTGCAGGTGACGGACGACGAGGCGGGGGTGGCTCCTCCGCCCGCGCCGCGCCGTTCGGTGATGCGGCCCGCGACGGCGCCAGCGCGCACGGAGAACGAGCCCACCACCACGCTGCGTCCGAACCGGCCGAGCCGTCCCAGTGGGAAGGTGGAGGCGCGCCGCGAGGACGCGGAGTCGGATGGGGCGCGCTCGGAGGTCCGGGGCCCGGACACCCGTCCGGAGGGCCGCAACGCGGAGGCGCGGGTGGATGCGCGCAACGCGGAGGCCCGGGGCGCGGAAGCCCGCTCCGTCGATGCCAGGCCGGAGCCCCGTTCGGAGGTCCGCAACGTCGACCCGCGCGTGGATGCCCGCGCCGTCGATGCCCGGCCGGAGCCCCGTTCGGAGGTTCGCAACGCCGACCCGCGCGTGGATGCACGGTCCGTGGACGCCCGGCCGGAGCCCCGCTCCGAGGTCCGCAACGCCGACCCGCGCGCCGAGGCCCCTCGGGGCATGACGGGCTCGCGGCGGGCCCTGGAGTCACCTCCCTCGCGGAGCACCCGGCCGGTGCGCCTGGAGGAGCCTTCCCTCCCGACGGTGACGCAGGACGAGGACGGTCCCACGCTCGCGATGGTGGACACGCAGAGGAAGCTCTCCGGCGGGTTCCAGGTGGAAGAGGACGGTCCCACGCTCGCGATGGTGGACACGCAGGGGAAGCTCTCCCGCGGGTTCCAGGTGGAGGAGGACGGTCCCACGCTCGCGATGGTGGACACGCAGGGGAAGCTCTCCCGTGGGTTCCAGGTGGAGGAGGACGGTCCCACGCTGGATCATCGCTCCCTGACGGCGACGCTGACCCAGGATGACGAGGACGACTCGACCCTGGACATGCGCGCTGTCTCCCGCGCCGATTTGGACGAGGGCCCCACGCAGGACCTGCGCGCCGTGCCGCGCTCCGAGATTCCAGTCCCCCGTCCGGGCGGGCCCACGCCGTCCGGCGAACACCGCGGCCACCGGCTCCCGGTGCCCGCTCCGCACGCGACCATCGAGGAGATGACCGCGTCCACCGCGCCGCGCTCCGCGTCCCGCGCGCCCATGCCCAACGCGTGGGTGCCGCCGGCCCGCACCGGCACGCTCACCGAGCAGTCCGCCGTGGAGCGGCCGAAGCGCCGCGGGCTCCTGTACGGTGCCATCGTGCTCGTCGCGATCCTGGTGGGCGTCGGCATCGTGTGGAGCCTGGGCCCGGGCGCCAGCGGCGTGCACGTGGAGTCCGAGCCCGCGGGCGCGCGCGTCGTCTTCGAGGACCGGGTGCTCCCGGAGCGCACGCCGCTGACGCTGCCGACGGTGAAGCCCGGCCGCTACTGGGTCGTGCTGATCAAGGAAGGCTACCGCGAGCTGCGCACGCAGATTGTCATCCCGCCGTCCGGCCGGCTGGACGTGGGGCCGCTGAAGCTCGTGCCGATGCCGTCGTCCGGCAAGCCCGGCACGGAGCCGCCCGCGACCGCGCCCCCGGCTCCTGCGGCTCCCACGACACCGGAGCCCGGCGTCGGACCTTCCGGCGTGGCCGGTCCCCGTGAGCCGGACGCCTCGAGCCCCGAAGTGAAGCAGGCCCAGGAGTCCCCTGGTTCCCAGGCTCCGGCGGCGAAGGCGCCCGTCGCCACCGCGGCCACGGTGGTGCCCACCGCGGAGGTGCGTGACGCCGCCCGTGCCGCGGAGCGGTCCGCGTCGGTGAGCTTCGTGGTGACGCCCTGGGCGGAGGTGTCGTGCAACGGCCGCAAGCTGGGGGAGACGCCCTTCCAGCCGGTGAAGCTGGGGGTGGGCCTCTATGACTGCAAGTTCACCAACCCCGAACTGAAACGCACTGTCAGCCGCCGCATCGAGGTGCGTCCCATCGACCTCAACGTGGTGACGGTCAAGTTCGAGTAGGCGTGGCCTTGGACCCTTCCGTGACGCTCGAGGCAGGCACCCACGTCGGCAAGTACGTCGTGCGCCGCAAGCTCGCCGAAGGGGGCATGGCGGAGATCTTCCTGTGCACCGCGCGCGGGCCGGAGGGGTTCGAGAAGGAGGTCGTCATCAAGCGCGTGCGGGCGTTCCTCGCGAGCGACCCGGACTTCGTGCAGATGTTCATCGCGGAGGCGCGGCTGGCCTCGCGGCTCAACCACGCCAACGTGGTGCAGATCTTCGACTTCGACAAGCACGAGGATACCTACTACCTGGCGATGGAGTACGTGCGCGGCTGCTCGCTGTGGGAGCTGCGCAAGCGGAGCAAGGAGTCGATGACGCCGATGCCGCCCGTGCTGGTGGCGCACATCGGCGCGGAGGTCGCGCGCGGACTGCACTACGCCCACCGCCTGCGGGTGAACGGCGAGCTCTTGAACCTGGTGCACCGGGACGTCACGCCGCACAACGTGCTCGTGTCCTACGACGGCGCGGTGAAGCTCACCGACTTCGGCATCGCGAAGGCGGGCAACAAGCTGACGAACCCCGGCGTGCTCAAGGGCAAGTTTGCGTACATGTCGCCCGAGCAGGCCCGGGGCGAGAACGTGGACGTGCGCACCGACGTCTTCGCGCTGGGCGTGGTGCTGTGGGAGCTGCTCACCGGCGGGCGCCTGTTCCAGGGGGACTCGGAGATCGCCGTCCTGCGCGCGGTGCAGGAGAGCTCCATCGTGCCGCCCGCGCGCCTCAACCCGGACGTGCCGCCGGACCTGGACGCCGCCATCTGCCGCGCGCTGGAGCGCGACCTGTCCAAGCGCTTCCAGACCGCGGGCGAGCTGGAGCGCGCGCTGGCGCAGTGCGTGTTGAACCACGCCCGCTCCGTCGATGACACCGACGTGGGCGCGTTCGTCCGGCCGCTGTTCCCCATCGCGGCCAGCAACCAGGCGCTGCCCGCGCTCCCGGAGCGCACCGCGCTGGCGGATGGAGCGCTGCCCGCCGCCGGAGCGCCGCCCCGCGAACCCACGGCGGTGATGCAGTCGCGCGAGCACGCCTCGGGAGCGAAGCGGGGCGCTTCGCCGGATGAGGACCGCCACGGGACGACGCTGGTGCTGTCGCGAGAAGACCCGGCTCCGAACGGCCGTCCTCCGCAGCCCACGCCGCAGATGCCGTTGGAGTCCATGGGAAGGGAAGCGCCGCTCGCCAGGCGCAGCGAATCCCGCGAGTTCCCCGCCGCCAGGGCTGAGTCCCCGAGCGACGAGAACTCCATGGCCTGGACCGGCTCCGCCGATGACGACGCCGGTGCGTCCGCGGACCGTCCCGGGGACGGAGGCTCGCGGTCATCCGCCTCCGCGCGCCGTCGGGAGGAGTCCTCGAGCCGCAAGCCAGACACCGCCTCCGCGCGCCGGGCCGGTTCCGCTGGCAAGGCCGACACCGCCTCCGCGCGCCGGGTCGCGCTCCCCGCGGAAGACCTCTCCGGCGCCGACGACCGCGAGTTCGACACGGTCTCCGCCACCGAGCCGGGGCCCCCCGTCGCGCCGAACCGCAAGCCCCTGTGGGCTGGAGCCGCGGTGGTGGGGCTCGCGGGCCTCGTGGGTGTCCTCGCCGTGGCCCGCTCGAACTCGGGTGCTCGGGACGCGGGGCAGGGGAGCCCGCCCGCGCAGGCCACGGCCCCGGCGGCGAACCCGCCTCCAGCCACCACCCCGGTGCCCCCGGCCGAGC
>NZ_RAWN01000297.1:0-8389 GCF_003668895.1 Corallococcus sp. AB045 | reverse complement strand
GAGTAGCTCAGCGCCGCGCCGCCCAACCCACCCTCCACGCGCGCCCCGTCGTCCGAGGTCGTGCGCCCACCGATGCCGCCCGCGCCACCGTGACCGCCGCCGCCACCGCCAGCCGCCGCGCAGTTGCCGCCGCCACCGCCGTTGGTCAGGTTGCCTCGCCCGGTGGAGAGGCCGCTCCGGGACACCGTGCCCGCCACGCCCTCGCCACGCTCCGAGCCGCCCTTGCCATGCTCCAGCTCCAGCCCGGTGCAGCCCGCCAGGCCCGCGACGTCGGCCCGGAAGACGCCGCCCAGGTAGCCCAGGCCATCCGCGTCGATGCGGCCTTCGTTGACCACCTTCCCACTCACCAGCATCGCGAGGATGCCGCCGGACTTGCCGTTCCACGGCGACACGGTGAGCCGCGCCCCCGCCTCGATGACGACGTCGGAGTACTCGGCCACGCGCACCACCTGGGCGCGGCCCGCCGTGTAGCCGTAGCGCAGCGGCGCGGTCAGCAAGAGAGTGGCGGGCGTGGAGGCCGTCACCACCACCACCCGCGCCAGCTCCCAGCGTCCCAGCGCGACCGTCCCCGCCAGCGACACGCCCTTCACGTTGCCCACATCGGGCACGGGCGACAGACCGGTGCTCTCGTGGATCATCACCAGATCGCCACCGGAGAAATCTGAACTGAACACCACCAGCTCGTCGCCCCCTGCCGCGACACTCTTCCCCAGGGGGCCATCCACGCGCAGGGCGAGGCCCTTTCCCGCGGCGAGGTTGAGCACGCCGTCGCGTCCGGTGCCCAGGCCAAAGGAATCCGGCTCCGCGCGAGCAACCTGCGTCAGGAGCAATCCAACGATGAGAGCCAGCGTGATGCGCATGCCCCCATGGTGCCCCACCGGGCGTCCGGGGTCGAGGGAGGCCAGCCGCCTCAGCGCGACGGAACCAGGTCCTGAAGCCCCCGGGTGTTGACGGGCGCGAAGAAGGGCTGCCGCAGGAGCCGTCCCAGTGCGCGGCGCTCGACGCACAGGAGCTGGAGCGAGTCCTCCCACTCCCCCAGCACGGCCACCGCGCGAACGTCCGCCGCGTCGCGGTACAGGTCGTTGAGGTTGTGCACGAGCGCGGACACGTCCTCCACCTCCCAGCGCTCCGTGACGTCGCCTGCCGCGACGTGCAGCTCCAGCGCGGGGCGCTCGCGCACGTCCACCACCTTGAGCTTCCGGGCCGCGCCGCCCATGGCCGCGGTGAGCGGGCCCACCAGCTCATCCGGGCGGACGCCGTACCCCACGGTGAGCCCGCCCACGAGCAGGCCCGCTTCGCACAGCCGCAACAGCGACACGTGGGGAGGCTCGCCCTTCGGCAGCAGCCCGGAAGCGGCGGCGGAATCCTTGAGCAGCCGCTCGCGGTCGAGCGCATCCAGCAGGGAGGCCATGGCCGGGCCACCCTATCAGGGCTCCTCGCCCTCCCAGTAATCCACCTGCGCGTCCAAAGGCAGATACGCCATCAGCGTGCGCGACGCCTTGTCGCCCCCGGGCGCGGCCCCCGCGAAGACGCCCACCTTCTTCGAGTCCGGATACACGAGCACATCCGGCGCCTCCATGGTGGAGAAGCACAGGTAGCGCAGCGGCTCCGCGCCGTCGTTGATGAGCTGGTGCGCGCACTCCGCGCCCGGCGGCAGCGCGACGTAGTCCCCTTCGCGCACGGGCAGCGTCTGTGTCCCCAGGCGCAGCGAGCCCGTGCCGGACAGGACGTAGACGGCCTCTTCATTGCCCAGGTGGTAGTGCAGCGGCCACGAGCGGCGGCCCGGCGGAAGCTCCACCAGACTGCACCCGAGCTTGCGCCCGTGCGCGGCGGCGCCCAGTTGCTTGCGCTTGAGCGCCACGCGGCTGCCGTGGGCGAGCTCGGTCCAGGGAACGTCTTCGGCGTGGATGAGGTGGGGCGAGGCCATGGTGGACTCCTGTTTCACGGGCGCTCCGCGACGAGCGCGAACACGCGGTGGGGAACGGACATCGGCTCCTGGGGGAAGCGCGCGGCGAGGAGCTCGGCCAGCGCGGCGTCGAAGCGGGCCACCTGCTCGGGCGCGAGCATGGCGCCAATCCGCGCGTTGGCGCGCATCCGTCCGCGCCAGGCTTCATGCGTGTAGGGCGTGAGCGTGTCGAAGGTGAAGGACGTGAGGGACTGGAAGCCGGCCACGCCCACGTCGCGGAACCACTGCGGGTAGATGCCCACGCCCTGGCCGAAGTGGTCCACGGCCAGTTTGACGCGGGGGCTGAACTCCTCCACCAGGGCCTCGGTGGCTTCCAGCAGGTTGCCGGGCAGCGCCGTCCAGTCGAAGTGGCAGAGGACGAGCTTCCCGCCGGGCTTGAGCAGGCGAAACACTTCGCGCGCGGCGGCGGCGCGGTCGAACCAGTGCCAGCACTGGCCCGCGAACACGCGGTCGAAGGAACCTGAAGGCAGACCGGTGTTCTCCGCGGGCGCCTCACGGAAGTCCACGGTGAGGCCCTCGTCGTGAGCGAGTCGTGCCGCGGCCTCCAGCTGCGGTGCGGACACGTCCAGGGCGGTGACGTCGCAGCCGCGCCGGGCCAGGTTGCGCGCGACGGTGCCGGTGCCGGTGCCCAGGTCGAGCACCCGCAGGCCGGACGCGAGCACGCCGTCCTGTTCGAGCCGTGTGTAGAAGGCATCCGGGAAGCCTGCCCGGTGCTTCGCGTAGTCCGACGACGTGCGTCCGAAATCCACGTTCATTGTCGCTCTCCCCGCCAGGAACGGCCTCGCCATGGGCGGCTCAGCTCGACAGGATGGTCCAGTCGAGTCGAGACTCCGCACCAGGGAGGCACGCGAAACATGGTGCGTCGTGCAGGGGGACGTTCTCAATCTCGATTCGACCATCCAGTTGAGGAGGAGCTGCTGCGCGCGGAGGAGGCGGCGGCCCTGCTGGGGGTAAAGCGGGCGACGCTCTACACGTACGTGAGCCGGGGGCTCGTGCGGTGCGTGCCGGAGAAGGGCACGAAGGAGAACCGCTATCTGCGCGCGGACGTGGAGCGGTTGAAGACACGCCATGACGCCCGCGCGGGCCACGCGGCGGTGGCGTCCGGAGCCCTGCGCTGGGGCGAGCCCGTCATCGACTCGTCGGTGTCGCGCATCAGCGAGGAGGGGCTCTCGTACCGGGGCCACGACGCGGTGGAGCTGGCCACACAAGGCCACCGCTTCGAGGAGGTGGCGGAGCTGCTCTGGACCGGGCACCTGCCGCCGGAGTCCACGGCGTGGCCCGCACCGGAAGCACCGCCGTCGCCCCTCACTCCCACCGCGCTCGCGGCCATGCTCCCGCGAGACACTCCGCCCTTGTCCTCCCTGGCCGCGCTGGTGCCGCTCCTCGCCGCGAGCGACGCGGGCCGCTTCGCCGCGCCCGTGGAACAGGACCTGCTCCGCGCGCGACGGATCATCCGCCACCTGGGCGCATGGGTCTGCGTGGCCCAGGCACCCGGCCGCGTGTCGCGCGCATTGAAGGAACCCACGGTGGCCGCTTCACTCGCCACGGCCTGGGACGCGAAGCCGAAGCGGACCGCGGAGCTGATCAACCTGGCGCTGGTGCTCTGCGCGGACCACGAGCTGAACACCTCCACCTTCGCGGCCCGCGTGACAGCCTCCTCCGGCGCGGACCTGTACGCGTGCATCAGCGCGGCGCTCGCGGCCATCTCCGGCCACCGTCACGGCGGCGCCTGCGACCGCGTGGAGGCGCTCATCGCGGAGGTCGGCCGTCCCGAGCGCGCCGCGCAGGTCATCCACGGCCGCCTGCGCCGGGGCGAAGCCGTGACGGGCTTCGGCCACCGCCTCTACCTGAAGGGAGACCCGCGCACGCCGCCGCTCATCGACGCCGCGTTGAGCGTGAAGCCCGAGTCCCTGAAGGTCCGCGTGGCCCGCGCCGTCATGGACACCATGCGGGACGCTGGCCATCCGCCTCCATCCCTGGACTGGGGCCTGGTGATGCTCGCGGACGCGCTGGGCCTGCCCTCCGGCGCCGCCACCGTGCTGTTCAGCCTGGGCCGCACCGCGGGCTGGGTCGCCCACGTCCTGGAGCAGCGTGAACAGGGCCACCTGCTCCGCCCCCGCGCCCGCTACGTGGAAGCCCCCGCCCGGTAGCACCGTGAAACATTCCACGCGGCTGTCACATGGCGTGCACGCCGCGCGGCTTTCCGTTTGGCGCTCCGGGCTCCCGTGCACACACTGGCAGCCCTGTGAGCACCTCCCGTCCGACCCTGCCCTATCCCGCCCTGATGTTGCTCGGCAACGTGGCCTTCATCGCCTCGTGGATCGTCATCCTCAAGCGCCCCGAGGGCTGGCAGGTCGTGGGCCCCGTCCTCCTCGCCCTCTTCCTGGCCCTGCGCGTGGGCGGCGTGTGGAAGTACGCCCTGAACCACCCGGACCCCTCCGGCCGCACCAGGCGCTCCGCCATCCTCTCCACCGTGCTGGCCGTGCTCGCCGTGGGCCTCTGGGGCTACACATGGATGAGCGGTCCCCGCTAGGGATGAGCGGCCCCCGCTAGCAAACGAAACGGGCGCCCCTTCCGTGAGTGGAAGGCAGCGCCCGTCGTCACTTCCAACAGCGGGGAAGGCCCCGCGTCAGACGTTGAAGCGGAAGTGCATGCAGTCGCCGTCCTGCACGACGTACTCCTTGCCTTCCACGCGCAGCAGGCCCTTCTCCTTCACCGCCGCCTCGCTGCCCAGCTTCACCAGGTCCGTCCACCCGAAGACTTCCGCCTTGATGAAGCCGCGCTCGAAGTCGGAGTGGATGACGCCCGCCGCCTGCGGCGCCTTGAAGCCCTTGTGGATGGTCCACGCGCGGCACTCCTGCTCGCCCACCGTGAAGTACGTCCACAGGCCCAGCAGCTTGTAGCCCTCGCGCACCACCTTGTTCAGGCCGGGCTCCGTCAGGCCGGAGTCCGCCAGGAAGCCGGGGCGGTCGGACTCGGCGAGCTGCTGGATCTCCGACTCCAGCGCCGCCGCCAGCACCACCACGCCCGCGCCCTCCTTGGCGGCCATCTCGCGCACCTGCTGCACGCGCGGATCGCTGTCTTCCTTGCCAATCTGCCCTTCGCTGATGTTCGCCACGTACAGCACGGGCTTGTCCGTCAGCAGGAACAGGTCCTGGATGGCCGCCTTCTCGTCGTCGGTGAGCTTCTGCGCGCGCACCGTGAGGCCTTCATCCAGCTTCGCCTTGATGCGGTCGAGCAGCGCGACTTCGGCCTTCGCCTCGTCGCCCGCCTTGCCACCCATCTTGGTGTTCTTCAGCGAGCGCTCGCGGCGCTTCTCCACGGTCTCCAGGTCCTTGAGGCACAGCTCCGTGTCGACCACGTCCCGGTCCCGCACCGGATTCACGCCTCCCTCGACGTGAGTGACGTTGTCGTCCTCGAAGCAGCGCAGCACGTGGAGCACCGCGTTCACCTGCCGGATGTTCCCCAGGAACTGGTTGCCCAGGCCCTCGCCCTTGGACGCGCCGCGCACCAGGCCGGCGATGTCCACGAACTCCAGCGACGTGGGGATCTTCTTCAGCGGCTTGACGAGCGCCGACAGCTGGTCCAGGCGGTCGTCCGGCACCGGCACCACGCCCACGTTCGGCTCGATGGTGCAGAACGGATAGTTCGCCGCCTGAGCGCCCGCGGCGGACAGGGCGTTGAACAGGGTGGACTTGCCCACGTTGGGCAGACCGACGATGCCAATGGAGAGAGCCATGATGGATTCCTGGAACAGGCGGGCGCGGCGGAAGACTCCCGGCCGTTAGGCCGAGCGGCGGGTCGCCGTGGCGCTGGTGGCGCCGGGCAGGCCCTGCACGAACTGCTCGGCCAGCGCGCGGTGCTTGGCGTCGTCCATGCGCTCGCTCATGAGCTTGCCGGCCACTTCCATGGCCAGGTCCACGGCCATGGAGCGGACCTCCGCGATGGCCTTGGCCTTCTGGTCTTCAATCTCGCGGCGGGCGGACTGCTTCAGCTCCTCCGCCTCCTTGCGGCTCTTGGCCATCAGCTCGTCGCGGAACTTCTCCATGTCCGCCTGCACGCGGCGGGTGGTCTCCGCGGCCTCGCGGCGGGCCTCGGCGATGGCCGTCTTCTGGTCGGCGAGCAGCTTCTCCGCCTCGGCGCGCTCACGCTTCGCGCTCTCGATGGCGTTGGTGATCTGCTTCTCGCGCTCCTCGACGAGCGACAGGATGGGCCCCCACGCCTTCGCCCGCAGCACCAGCAGGACGATGACGAAGGTGACGATGGTCCAGAAGATGAGGCCCGGACGGACCTCCACGAAGCTGCTGGCGGCGAGGACAGAGGGCAGGAACATGGCGGGTCCCGGTGAAGCGAAAAGACAGAGGGAGGATGCGGGAGACTTCAGGTGAGACGGTACGGCGGTACCACGAGCCGGAACGCCGGCGCCGCTTCTTCCCGAAGAGGACGCCGGCTCCCGTTGCGACCTGTCAGCCTTACTGCTTGATGGCGAGCAGGATGCAGACGACCAGCGCGAACAGCGTGGCGCCTTCGATGAGGGCCGCGGCGATGATCATCGTGGTGCGGATGTCGCCACCGGCGGCCGGCTGACGGCCCGTGGCGTCCATGGCGGCGGCGGCCAGCTTACCGATGCCGAGCGCGGCGCCGATGATGGAGAGGCCGGCGCCGATACCGGCGGCGAGGAAGGCAAGAGCGAGGTTGGTCATGGGAGCACGTCTTCTTTCGTGATGCGGGACCCGCTTGTGGGGGGGTCGTGGGGGCCCTTTAGGACTACCTCCGGCGGCCTTTCGAACCGCCGGGTCTTCAACCGGGGCGCGCCGTCGTTTCCGACAGGCGCCCCGTCAACTTGTCAGCCCAGGTGGTGGGCCTTGCCGTGGTCGTGGCTGGCGCCGGCCTCATGGTGGTCATCGTGGTGGTGGCCCATGGCCACGCTCATCCCGATGAACAGCGCCGACAGCATGGTGAACACGTACGCCTGCACGAAAGCCACGAACAGCTCCAGCAGGTAGATGCCGAAGGCGAACGGCACGCTCACCAGCGCCACCGCGGGGTTGCGGAGCATGAAGATGAGGCCCAGCAGGAAGAAGATGACGATGTGGCCCGCCAGCATGTTGGCGAAGAGACGGATGGTGAGCGCGAAGGGCTTGGTGAACAGGCCCAGGACCTCCACCGGAATCATGATGGGCCACAGCCAGGGGGCCACGCCGCCCGTCAGGTGCTTCAGGTAGCCACCGATGCCCGCGGCGCGGATGCCCGCCGCCTGCGTGACGAAGAAGGTGCACAGCGCCAGGCCGCACGTGACGGCGATGTTGCCCGTGGCGGTCGCCATCCAGGGGAACAGGCCCAGCAGGTTCATGAAGAGGATGAAGAAGAACGCGGTGAGCAGGTAGGGCACGTAACGGGGGCCCTCCTCCTTGCCGATGTTCTTGATGGCCAGCTCGTCGCGCACGAACAGCACGAGCATCTCGAAGAGGTTCGCCCCGGCGCCGCGCGGCACGAGCTTCGTCTTGTCGCGGTTGCTCCAGATGAGCAGCGCGCCGATGAGCAGCAGCGCCGCCAGCCACATCATCACCGTGTGCTTGGTGATGGAGAGGTCCAGGCAGCCCTGGCCCAGGCCCGGGTACACCTCGCCGTGGCCCCCGTGCGTGTCCACCATGGGCGTGCAGGCGCCCTCGTGGAACGGGATGAGGATGCGCGGCAGGTGGATGGGGATGTGGTTGTGGCTGAGGGGGACCTCGAACTCGTACTCGTTCGAGTCCGCCACGTGGTGGAGGATGTAGCCGGCGACGTCCTCGCCCTCGGCGTCCTGGGCCTCGTTCGCGGAGCCGTGCTCATTGGCCTGGTCGGAGGCCCATACGGCGCCCGCGAACAGACAGGCGAACAGCACCATTGCCTTGCGCATCACTCGTCTCCGCCCGCCGCGTCTTTCGACGCGGCCATCACGTAGCTGACTTCAATCCACTGCAGCGCGAAGTAGACGCCGAAGAAGCCGCCCACGAACGCGATCGCGCTCAAATTCCGGGACACCACCCACGCCAGCCCAATCCCCACGCCCACGCCCCTGAGGGCGAAGACCACACCGACCACCTTCAACGCCGCCTTCAAATCCGCCTGCATCGCCGCGCGCCGCTTCAGCACCAGCGCCAGCACGCCCGTCACCGCCGCGATTCCCACGCCCAGCAGCGCGGCGACCCGGTCCTCGGTCACCTTCGGCAGCGCCGCCGCCACCACCGCGCCCACGCCCATCACCGCCGCCGCCAGCCCCGCGTGCGTCCAGAACGGGTCCCGCTTCGGCTGTCCGCCCGTCCCCGTCACTTGCGCTTCCCCAGCCGCGTCATCGCATGAAGGAAGCCGTAGAACCCCACGCCAATCCCCACCAGGCTCAAGCCCAGGAGCAGCCAGGGCGACGTCCCCAGCCACTTGTCC
>NZ_RAWN01000296.1:0-8444 GCF_003668895.1 Corallococcus sp. AB045 | reverse complement strand
GGGAGGCGTGGGGGCGGCGGCCGGCTCGGGGGCCTTGGTCCGGGCGATCATCGTGCGCACGGACGAGGCGGCGGCGCGCTGCTGCTGGAGCTCGGCGGCGACCTTCGCGTCGACGAGGAGCGAGCGGCCCGCGGTCTCCTCCTGCCAGAGCAGGTGGCGGCGCACGTCCTGGAGTACGTCGGCCAGCTCCTGCATGGAATCAGGCGTGTCGTCGTTCACGGTGGTGGATCGGTATCGAAGGGGCCGTCCCGGTGCAAGGAAGCAGCCGGGGAAGTTGCCTGTACGCTTAGCCCAGGGTCGGGGCTTGCGCCACCTTCCGGGCGGAGGCACCGGGCACTGGTCGAATCAGGACACACCCCCCGCGTAACGCCCTTGGCCACGGGGCGGACCTGGGGAAGATGCCGGGCGCTGGTTCCACGCCCTTTTCCCAGGAGTTGCTCGCACATGATCAAGGTGGCCATCGTCGTTGGCAGCACGCGGCCCGGACGCAAGGCGGACAAGGTCGCGGCTTGGGTCCACGACATCGCGAAGAAGCGCAGCGACGCCACGTACGAGCTCGTCGACATCCAGGACTTCAACCTGCCCCTGCTGGATGAGCCGACCCCGCCGTCCGCGGGCAAGTACACCCAGGAGCACACCAAGAGGTGGAGCGCGGCGGTGGAGGGCTACGACGCGTACGTGTTCGTCACGCCCGAGTACAACCACGGCACGTCCGGCGCGCTGAAGAACGCGCTCGATTACGTCTACAAGGAGTGGAACAACAAGGCCGCCGGCTTCGTGGGCTACGGCAGCGCGGGCGGCGTGCGCGCGGTGGAGCAGCTGCGCCTGGTCGCCGCGGAGCTGCAGATGGCCACGGTGCGCGCGCAGGTGCAGCTGTTCCTCTCCACCGACTTCGAGCACTACACCGTCTTCAAGCCGGACCCGGCCAAGGAGAAGCAGGTGAACACGCTGCTGGATCAGGTCGTGTCCTGGGGCACGGCGCTGCGCACGGTGCGTGTGAAGCCGTAGCGGTTTCAGGTGTCCTGGCGGGCCCGCTCCGCAGCGGCCCGCCGCAGCACCTCGGCCGTCTCCGGGTCCGCCGGAAAGAAGGACTCGATGGCCAGCTCCGCGAGCGTGATGTCCACGGGCGTGCCGAACACGGTGGTGGTGCTGAACAGGGACAGGCGCCCCAGCGACGTGCGCACGCGCAGGGGCACCACCACACCCGCGAAGTCGCGCGCCTTCGCGTCCGGGGAGGACTCCGGCACCGGGTAGCCCTTCAGCTCCTCCAGCAGCGCCGCGAGCGTGGCGTCCCCGGAGACGTCCACCTGCCGGGTGAGGCGGTGGAGGACGTGGTCGCGCCACTGGCGAAGGTTGTCGATGCGGGAGGCCAGCCCCTGGGGGTGCAGGCTCAGGCGCAGGACGTTGATGGGAGGCTCCAGGAGCTCCGGCGCCAGGCCCTCCATCAGGATGCCCACGGCGCGGTTCGCGGTGACGAGCGTCCAGTGCCGGTCCACCGCCAGCGCGGGGTACGGCTCATGGCCCGCGAGCACCAGCTCCACGGCCTCGCGCGTGGCGTTGAGGGCGGGGTCGTCCAGGGAGCGTTCGGCGAAGACGGGCGCGAAGCCCGCGGCGACGAGCAGGCTGTTGCGATCTCTCAGGGGCACGTCCAGTTCCTCCGCCAGGTGCAGCAGCATGTCTCGGCTGGGCTGGGAGCGGCCGGTCTCCAGGAAGCTCACGTGACGGGTGGAGACCTCCGCGCGCAACGCGAGGTCCATCTGGCTCAGCCCGCGCCGCTGTCGCCAGCCGCGCAGCAGTTCTCCCACGGGACGGCTCTGCTGAAGGCTCGTCATGGAGGGGAAGATAGGGGGCGCACGTCATCGCATCCATTCCCTCGGAGGTAATCGACGCCGCACACCCGGCCGCGCATCTTGTCCATCAACGACGGACGGCCTTTCCCAAGGCCCGCGCCGTCGCGTTCATCCATTCCACTGAAGGGAACGTGTGCCATGAGCAAGACGAACGTGTCGGGAAGCCTGTTGCGCCGCGTGCTGCTGCTGGACGGCGTCGCCAGCGGGGCGACGGGCCTGTTGGGGGCGCTGGCAGCGGAACCGCTGGGGGCGCTGACGGGCCTGGAGCCGGGCATCCTGCGCGCGGCGGGGGTGGGGCTGATCCCCTTCGCGTTGCTGCTGGTGTACCTGGCGTCACGGGCCACCCTGCCCTCCTGGCCGGTGTGGTGCGTGGTCGCGGTGAACGTGACGTGGGTGGTGGACAGCGTGCTGCTGCTGACGCACGGGCCGACGACGCCCACGGGCCTGGGAGTGGCGTTCGTCATGGCGCAAGCGCTGGCGGTCGCGGTGTTCGCGGCGCTGGAGTACGCGGGCCTGCGACGAGGCACGACGGTGGCCACGGCCTGAGTGTCGGGTCCGCGCGGTTCGGGCGTCATGCCGTGCCGCGCGGACAGGCTGGCATTGTTATCGTGACGGGACATGGCTTCCTTCGCGCGCCCGTGGCTCGTCATCGCAGCGTTGTCCTCCGGGGTCTTCGGCTGCGCCACGCTTGGCGGCGCGCAGGGGAAGGACCTGGTGACGCTGCGCTACGCCTGGCCGGAGCAGTCGACCCTCCGGGTGATGCACACGGTGGACGTGCGGACGGACTGGAGCGGCCGGCAGACGGCGCAGCGCCGGTACTCGATGCGACTCGGTCCCGCGGATGGAGAGGGGCGTCGGCGGTTGGTGTTCCAGGACGTGGAGATCATCGAAGCCCCCTTCCCTGCCTTCGTGGAGCCGCTGGCCGCGTCCATCATCGACGCGCAGGGAGACTTCCAGGGGATTGATCCGCTGGAGGACGGCCCCGGCAAGGACCTGCTGGACGCGCTGCCGGTCAGCCCCATGAAGAAGGCCCAGATGGCGAAGGCCCTCAGCAACGGCCTGGAGCGTGAGGCCCGCAACCGCTGGGACGAGTGGGTCGGAAGCTGGCACGGAGCGAGCTTCACGCCTGGGAGGACGACGGTCGTGCCGATGACGATGTCCGTGGGCACCGGCCGCAAGAAGACCGAGGAGGTCTCTGCCGAGGAGCGTGTCCGGCTGGACGTGGGTGTGCCGTGCTCTGAGTCAGTGCCGGAGCCCAAGTGCGTGAAGCTGAAGCTTGTCCGTGAACCTGTCGGACAGTCGGACGAGACAAAAGGACGGTACGCGCGCGTGGAGCTGGAGTTGGTGACGGATCCGGCGACGCTGTCGCCGTACTCGTCACGCATCATCCGCATGGACCGCGTGGACTGGAATGGTGGGCGCGGCGAGCCTGACTTCCATGAGGCCGTGCACGTGGAGCAACACACGTTCATTCACGGGGTGGAAGGGACTCCGGGGCAGGTCGCGGCCGTGGGCTTGCGTTAGCCCGAGCTTGATTGTCGAACGCGCTCTTGCCGCGCTATCACCGCTTGCCGTGATAGCCATTCGTCTCATCCAGCGTGCCGCAAGCGCGGCGTCCCTTGTGGTCCTTGTTGGATGCGGCTCGGCCACCATCGGCACCACGGGCAATCCCGCCATGGCGAAGTGGGTGGCGCCGGTCGTCAGAACGCCGGACGGAGGGCAACTCCAGACGACCATCTACTATGGGCCCTGGCAGTGCAGCCCCGCGTTCCTATCCCGCTGCGAGTCAAAGTGCGCGGCGCAGGGCCATGCACTCATGGGTTGCATGTGGCTGGCCGACATCAAGGGGGACTGGCAGGGACGTTACCTGTTCATGCCTGCGGAGGCAGGCGGGCGTCTGGCCATCACCCACTGCTGCTGCGATTACCCGACGGTATCGGACGGAAAGTGGCGACGGGACACCTGGCAGTCCGCAAGAGAGTCCTTCCGCCGCAAGTGGAGCTCGGAGTTCGGAGACTGGCCGAAGACAAGCGGAGGTGAGAACTGGGCGGGTCACCACATCTTCGATCTCGCGCACGGTGGCGCCCCAACAGCCGCTGGCAACGTCATCCCTGTCCCCGGGGACGTCCACAAGGTGTTCACCAATGAGTATCCCGCCTGCTACGCCCCTGGAGGCAAGTGGCTCACGCCGGGCCCCGACCGGCCTTACACGGGCTGAGGAGCAAACATGTCGATGAAGCGCCTGCTCGACGAAGTCTCGCGGCTCCATTATCCCCGTCCGCCCGCCACGCCCGAGCAGGTCGCGGCCTTTGAAGCGCGCATGGGGTGGAAGCTGGACGAGGACCTGCGAGCCTTCTATCTGCACTGCAACGGAGCGACGCTCTTCGCCCCTCTCCCAGATGTGAACTACCACTTGTTGCCGTTGGAGCGCATTGAACGAGCGCGCGCTGCCATCTTCGGACGAGACGAGGACAGCGCGGGACCGGCCACGCACTACTGTGTGGTGGACATGCAGGACGGCGACTACGTCTTCGTGGACGTCGCGCAGCAGGCAGACGGAAACTATCCGCTGTTCGATGCTTTCCATGAAACGTACCCAGAGGTGGAACGCATCGCATCGTCCTTCGCGGAGTTCCTGGAGAAGGCGCTGCGCAGCGGCAACCGCTCGTTCTGGCTGAGCAGCGAACCGCTGGAAGGATAGGTGTGAGCAGTCAGCGCATGCCCACTTCGGCGAAGTAATCGAGAAACGCACGAATACGCGCAGGAAGCTGTTTCGCGGGATCGAGAAACACAGCGTGGAAGACCACGGTGTCCCCAGGGTTGCGGTCCTCCAGCACGGCGACCAGCCGTCCGGCCTTGATGTCCTCACGCACCTGGAAGGCGGCGATTCGCGCGAGGCCCGCCCCCGCGAGCGCCAGATGCCGCAGCGCTTCGCCGTCGCTGGCGAAGAGGGTCCCGGAAACGGGCACGTCCACCACGGCGCCACGCTCCGTGAGGGGCCACTGCTCCAGTGCGGGAGTGTGACTGGCCCCCATTCGCGTATGCCGCTCCAGGTCCGCGGCTGACTTCGGCGTGCCCATGCCCTTCAGATAGGCCGGCGCGCCGACGATGACCTTGCGCGTCTCCCCCAGCCTTCGCGCGATGAGGTTGGACGACTTGAGCGGGCCCGCGCGGATGGCTACGTCCGCGCGATCCTCCAGCAGATCCACCACGAGGTCCGTGAGCCCGATGTCCAGGCGGATGCCCGGATAGCGAGACTGGAACGCGGGCACCCGCGGCAGGAGGAAGTGCGTGCCATAGGGCACGTTGGTGTTCACGCGCACGCGACCCGACGGCGCGTCGTGGGACGTGACACCGCGCTCGGCAGCCTCCAGTTCCGCGAGCACCTGCACGCTGCGCTCGTAGAAGACGCAGCCTTCAGAAGTGAGCTGGAGGCCCCGGGTGTTGCGGTGCACGAGTCGCGCGCCCAGGCGCGCTTCCAGCCGCGCGACGAGCTTGCTAACCGCTGACGGCGTCATCCGCAGCGTGCGCGCCGCCGCGGAGAACCCCTCCTGCTCCACGACCCGGACGAAGACCTCCATCTCCCCGGAGCGATTGATTTCCAGACGCGCCATTGAATTGAACTCACAAGTCCTGTGCCTGGGACGGCTCTACCTCGTGACAGGGCACGCGAATACTAGACCCGTGCGGCCCGGAGACGGATCCACGTGGGGCCGCATGGAGAACCCCATGTCATCCACCAAGAACGTGGCCCTGGTCGTCGGGGCCAACGGAATCGCCGGACTCAACCTCATTGAACACCTCGAAGCGCTCGGCGGCTGGGAGGTCATCGGCCTGTCGCGGCGCGGAGGCGAGAACCGCCAGGGTGTGCGCTTCATCTCCGTGGACCTGCTCGACGCGGCCGACAGCCGCGAGAAGCTGAGCGGCCTGACGCAGGTGACGCACATCTTCTACGCCGCCTACCAGGACCGCCCGACGCTCGCGGAGCTGGTGGCGCCCAACGTCACCATGCTCGTCAACGTGGTGGACGCGGTGGAGCCTGTCGCCAGGAACCTCCAGCACATCAACCTGATGCAGGGCTACAAGGTCTACGGCGCGCAACTGGGACCGTTCAAGACGCCTGCCCGGGAGACGGACGCGCCGCACATGCCTCCCGCGTTCAACGTGGATCAGCAGGTCTTCCTGGAGCAGCGTCAGCAGGGCAAGGCGTGGACGTGGTCCGCGCTCCGCCCGTCCGTCGTGGTGGGCTACGCGATGGGCACCCCGATGAACGCGGCGCTGGCCATTTCGGTGTACGCGTCCATGTCGAAGGAGCTGGGCATCCCACTGCGCTTCCCCGGGCCGCCGTCCGCTTACGACATCCTCATGGACATCACGGACGCGCGGCTCCTGGCGCACGCCATGCTGTGGGCGGCGACGAGCCCCAAGGCCGCCAACCAGGCCTTCAACATCAACAACGGCGACCAGTTCCGCTGGAGCGAGCTGTGGCCGAAGATTGCCCGCATGTTCGACCTGGAGGTGGCCCCTCCCCTCCCCATCTCCCTGGTTGAAACGATGGCGGACAAGGCACCGCTTTGGGACAGGATGGTGGCGAAGCACGGGCTCGCTCCTACTCCATACACGGACATCAACCCCTGGCGTCATGCCCAAGGGATGTTCTCGATCAACTTCGATTTCCTCGCGGACCCGTCCAAGGCGCGGCGCCACGGGTTCCCGGGGCACATCGAAACAGAGACGATGTTCCGCGAAGTCTTCGCGGACTACCGCCGCCGCAAGGTCATTCCCTGAGCGCTTCGACGACGAGCGAGCGGAAGTAACGCGCACCCGGGTCCGCACCCGTCCGGGTGTGCCAGATGAGGCACTTGGTCATGCGCGGTGAGGGGAACGGCATCTCCACCGTGCGCAGGGACAGCATGTCGCAGAAGGCCCGGGCGACACGGCGGGGCACTCCCGCCACCAGGCCGGAGCGGGCCGCCGAGCCACACCTCTCGCGTGAGCCCGTGCTCAATCAGATGCCGAAGCGCTCAGCCGCGCGGTGACACGAGCAGCAGCGACAGGATCTCCCCTGCCACCGCGCGCTTGCTGCCTTGCAACACGCGGTCAGGGCCACTGCGCGAAATCACCGTCACCCGGTTCGTATCCGTCCCGAACCCCGCGCCTTCCGCGGTGACGTCGTTGGCGACGATGGCGTCCAGCCCCTTGCGCTCCAGCTTCTCGCGCGCGTGCTCCACCACCCGCTCCGTCTCCGCCGCGAAGCCCACCAGCACCGGACGCTTCGCCCTGCCCGCCACCTTGCGAGACGCCTCCAGCAACACATCCGGCGTGCGCACCAGCTTGAGGTTCTCCGGGCCCTCGCCCTTCTTCACCTTTTGCGGCGCGCGCGACTCCGGCCTCCAGTCGCTCACCGCCGCCGTGGCGATGAACGCGTCCGCGGACTCCACGCGCGACAGCACCTCTCGCGCCATGTCCTCCGCGCTCACCACGTCCACCACTTCCAGCCCCGTGCGGTCCACCGCGCCCACCGGGCCCAGCACCACCGTCACCTTCGCTCCCAACGCCCGTGCCTCGTGCGCCAGCGCCAGGCCCATCTTCCCCGTGGACGGATTGGAGATGAACCGCACCGGATCCAGGTACTCGCGCGTGGGGCCTGCCGTCACCAGCACCGTCTTGCCCGTGAGCGGACCGCCTCCCAGCCGCGCCGCCACCGCGGACACGATGGCGCCCACGTCCGCCAGCCGCCCCGAGCCCACGTCGCCGCACGCCAGCATCCCCGCGCCCGGCCCCACCGTGCTGAAGCGCGCTTCCTTCAGCAACGACGCCACGTTCTCCTGCGTCCGGGCGTTCTCCCACATCGCCACGTTCATCGCGGGCGCCAGCACCACCGGCCCCTTGAAGGCGAGCAGCGACGTCGTCACCGCGTCGCCGCCCAAGCCCGCGCGAATCTTCGCGATCAGGTCCGCCGTCGCGGGCGCCACCACGTACACCTCACCCCAGCGGGCCAGGTCCAGGTGGCCGAAGTTCCCCTCCTGCGCCGGGTCGAAGTAGTCCGTGAGCGGCGGGTGCCCCACGAGCGCCTGGAAGGTCAGCGGGGTGACGAACTGGCGCGCGGCCTCTGTCATGGCCACCCGCACGTCCGCGCCCGCGCGGCCCAGCTCACGCACCAGCTCGCAGGCCTTGTACGCCGCGATACCGCCACCCACTCCGACGATGATCCGGCGACCCTTCAATGCGGATGCGTCCATGCGGATTCATTACGCGCCAGCCCGCCCGGTCGCAACCCGACTACCGCAGGGACACCTCGCCCTGGGTGGGAACGTCCACCGAGCGCACCACCGGGCCCGACCCGGGCATCTCCGCGTGGAAGTAGCCCCACACCAGCGTGTACCGGCCCGGCCGCAGCCCCTGCACCACCACCCGCTCCGACATGGGCTGGTACACCAGCTGCGCGAAGCGCGAGCGCAACAGCTCCGTGGGCGGATTGCCCACCGACCCCACGTCACCCGGCACCACCCACAGCGCCTTGCCCCGCTCCGGCTGGATCAGCACCGTCACCGAGCCCGTCCCCGGCACCGGGCCCAGGTCCAACGTCATCTC
>NZ_RAWN01000295.1:0-8598 GCF_003668895.1 Corallococcus sp. AB045 | reverse complement strand
CGGGTGGGGCGAGGAGCGGGAGATTTCGCTCAAGACGGGGGAGGCCGTGGTGGCGGCCCTGGAGACCCTGGGGCACACCGTCACCCGCGTTTTCGCGGGCCCGGGCCTGGACCGGGCGCTGCGCGCGGCGGACATCGACGTGGCCTTCCTGGCGCTGCACGGCCGCATGGGCGAGGACGGCCGGGTGCAGGGCCTGCTGGAGCTGCTGGAGATTCCGTACACCGGCTCCGGCGTGCTGGCCTCCGCGCTGGCCATGGACAAGCCCATGGCGAAGAAGCTCTTCCAACTGCACAACCTGGCCTCTCCCTGGGGCTACCGGGTGGCCCGCGAGCACGCGGAGCGCGCGCTGGAGCTGCACGGCGACAGCGGCTTCCCCTGCGTGGTGAAGCCCGCGAAGGGCGGCTCGTCCGTGGGCCTGTCCGTGGTGCACGACGCCGGGGCGCTGGTGCCCGCGGTGGTCCAGGCGTGCCGCTTCGGCGGCGAGGCCCTGGTGGAGCGCTTCGTCCAGGGCCCGGAGGTGACGGTGGGCATCCTCGGCGACAGCGTGCTGGGCAGCTGCGAGGTGTCCTACCCGCGCGAGGGCTTCGACTACGAGGCCAAGTACAAGGGCGGCGGCGCCCAGTACTTCCTCCCGCCCCGCCTGTCCGGCACCCGCCGCGTCAACGTGGAGTCACTCGCGCTCGCGGCGTACCGCGCCCTGGGCTGCCGGGGCTATGGCCGCGTGGACCTGATGTGCTCCGACACGGAGAACGACGTGGTGCTGGAGGTGAACACCCTGCCGGGCTTCACCCCCACCAGCCTCCTGCCGAAGATCGCCGCCCGCGCCGGCCTGGACTTCCCCGCGCTGGTGCAGGCCGTGCTGGACCGCGCCACCCGTGACGAGTCCCACGTCGCGGAAGGCCCCGCCCTCGTGCCTACCGCTCCCGTGCCCCTGCGCGTCGCGCGCTAGGTCCTGTGCCGCTCGGAGCACCTGGGACGTCGTCCCGGTATCGCCCCGACGCAGGGAAGGAGGGGGTGACAACCTGCGTCAAAGCCGCCGTTCAAAGCCTCTCGAATCCGGGGAATAGTTTGACATGACCCGGGTGGCTCCCTATTGTCCGCCGGCGATCAGTAGCCGGAAGGTCAAAGCCCTGTCTTTTCGGGCACATACGGGGCGGGGCTCAGCAGACCCACAGGCGGCGGTCAGCGTGAGCGGTCGGTCGGCATGCCGCCACGTCTGGTAGGACCGCTGGCGCCAGTGCCAGCGGGAGGGGCTGAGCGTCACCGATGACCACCGTCGAGATCATCTTCCTGGCAGTCTACTTCAGCTTGCTGAGCGTGCTGGGAGTCTACGGCTCCCACCGCTACCGCATGGCGTTTTTGTATTACCGCCACAAGTTCAAGCTGCCGACGCCCAACGGCACGCTGAAGGCGCTGCCCAGGGTCACCATCCAGCTGCCCATCTTCAACGAGATGTACGTGGTGGAGCGCCTGGTGGAGTCGGTGTGCCGCATCGACTATCCGCGCGAGCTGCTGGAGATCCAGGTGCTGGACGACTCCACGGACGAGACGTGCGGCATCGCGCGCGCGTGCGTGGAGCGCCACCGTCAGAAGGGCCACGACATCGTCTACATCCACCGCGTCAACCGCCAGGGCTTCAAGGCGGGCGCGCTGGAGAACGGCCTCAAGCTGGCCTCGGGCGAGTACGTGGCGGTGTTCGACGCGGACTTCGTCCCCAGCCCCGACTTCCTGATGCGCACGGTGCCCTTCTTCGCGGACGCGAAGGTGGGCATGGTGCAGGTGCGCTGGGGCCACCTGAACCGTGAGTTCAGCATCCTCACGCAGGCGCAGAGCATCTTCCTGGACGGGCACTTCATCATCGAGCACACCGCGCGCAATCGCGCCGGCTGCTTCTTCAACTTCAACGGCACCGCGGGCATCTGGCGCCGCACGACCATCGGCGACGCGGGCGGCTGGCAGCACGACACGCTCACGGAGGACCTGGACCTGTCCTACCGCGCCCAGCTCAAGGGCTGGCAGTTCATCTTCCTGCCGGAGGTCATCTCCCCGGCGGAGGTGCCGGTGGACATGAACGCCTTCAAGAGCCAGCAGCACCGCTGGGCCAAGGGCTCCATCCAGACGGCGAAGAAGCTGCTCCCCACCATCCTCAAGAGCGACCTGCCGCTCCTGGTGAAGCGCGAGGCCTTCTTCCACCTCACCAACAACATGGCCTACCTGTTGATGGTGCTCCTGTCCGTGCTGATGCCCATCAGCATGGTGGTGCGCTTCCAGCACGGCCTGTACGGCACGCTGTTCCTGGACCTGCCGTTCTTCATCACCGCGACGGCCAGCGTCTGCGTCTTCTACGTGGCCGCCCAGCGCGAGCGCGGCGTGAAGGGCTGGGAGCGCTTCAAGTACCTGCCCTTCCTGATGAGCCTGGGCATCGGCCTGGCCATCAACAACGCGAAGGCCGTGGGCGAGGCGCTGCTCAACCAGCAGTCGGGCTTCGCGCGCACGCCGAAGACGGGCGCGGAGGGCAAGAACGTCAAGGCCGTGAAGAAGAGCTACCGGGGCAGCAAGACGCTGATGCCGGTGGTGGAGCTGCTCTTCGCCGCGTACTTCACCGGGGCGCTGTGGTTCGCCATCGACTCGCGCATCTACACGTCGGTGCCCTTCATCATCCTGTTCCTGGCGGGCTTCCTCTACGTGGGCGCGTCCAGCCTGCTGCAGGGGCTGGCGGGCCGGGCGAAGGTGCCGGACGCCGCCCCCGCGGTGACTCCCTCCGAGGAGCAGCCGCGTCAGGCGGCCTGAGCCGTTCGCACCGCTTCGCTGTCCACCTCGCGCCGCCGCTTCCCTCCTGGGCTCCAGGGCGGGGAGGGCGGCGCGGTGCTTTTCCACGGCTTCCGGCTTGGCGCCTACAGGCCCGCGTCGGGCGCGCCGCGCAGCAGCACCTGCTCCTGTCGCACCGGGGCGGGGCCGGAGGTCGCGGGACGGCAGCCCTCGTCGATGGCGGTGCTGGACGCGGCCCTCAGCGTGAGGCCTGCGTCGGTGCAGGCCACGGCCTCCGTGGGGAAGGCGACGGGGCAGGGCATCCCGGAGGCGCTGAAGCCGGTGGCGCGCGTCTCGCCCACGAAACCCTCTGGCGTGCGGGTGAGCGCGATGCCCACGGAGCCCGCGTCCGGGGACTCCATGCCGCCGTCCGCCCACGCGCGCACCACTGCGAGCGACAGGGTGCGGCCGTCGTCCTGGGCCAGATAGCGGAAGGCCGGGTTCTGCGCGTGGTGGTAGTCGCCGGACTGGTCCTTCTCACAGCCGGGCGGCACGTGGATGGGAGGCGGCACGGAGGCCGTGGAGGTCTCCACCCGGGGTGGGGCCTTGCCCGGACAGGCCGCGAGCGAGAGGACACAGAGGCCGAGGGGGAGGGTGACGAGGGCGCGGTGCATGGAGCGCGGATATTCTCCCAACGGACGGCCCGGTGGGACGGTGTTTGCTTCCCCAGGGATGACTCTCTAACCTTCGGGCGACATGAGTCTTCGCCGCTTCGCCATCCTGTCGCTCGTCGCCACCCTGGCGCTGCCGTCCGCGGCGTTCGCCCAGGACATTGATGATCTCCTGGGGCCCTCGGAGACGAAGCCCACCAAGCCCAAGGGCACCAAGACCAAGCCCGCGAAGCCGCCGAAGCCGACGGCCAAGCGCAAGACGCCGCCCAAGAAGGAGAAGCTGGGCGCGCGCAAGGGCAAGGCGGGCAAGAACGCCGCCACGGCCACCGCCGAGGACACGGCCCCGGCCAAGGCCACGCTCGCGCTCAAGCTGGGCAGCAACGCGCGCGGCGCGAAGGTGACGGTGGACGGCCAGGAGGTGAACCCGCAGACGCCGCTGGAGCTGGCGCCGGGTGAGCACACCGTCGTTGCCCGCCGTCAGAACTATGCGGACTTCATCCAGCAGGTGACGCTGGCGCCGGGCCTGGCGACAGAGCTGATCATCGCGCTGGACGCGGCCACGGGCTTCGCGACCTTGCGCGCGGACGTGCCCCGCGTGGTGGTGTTCGTGGACGGCAACCGCGTGGGCCCCGCCCCCATCGAGAACTACCCCCTGTCCCAGGGGCAGCACGAAATCGAGTTCCGCGGGCCGGGGCTCAAGGACGTGAAGAACATCAACGTGCGCGCCGGTCAGCTCTACGTCGTGGAGGGGCGGCTGCGCCCCTCGTCTGACACGCCGACGGCGGTGGCGCAGGCGGATGATGTGCCTCGCTCGACGTTGCTGGAGCCCTCGAAGCCCGCGGGGCCGCAGGTGGACCAGCCGGGCCTGGCGCTGGGCACCGAGCAGCCGCCGGAGGTGAAGGAGAGCACCAGCAAGGCCTGGTACCAGAAGTGGTACGTCTGGGTGGGCGTGGGCGTGGTGGCCGCGGCGGCGGGCGCTGGCGCCTACGCGGTAACCCGGGGCCCCGCGGAGCTCACCCCGAACGAAGTGTGCGGCGGGACGTGTGACGGCGACATCGGGTTCTCGGGCCTGCGCCCGGCGATGCCCGCGAACGGCGTGCGCTTCTGACGACGCTCGGGGCGGACGTCCGCGTCCGCCCCGGTTGGCTCCGGAGGGCTCTGCTGCCCCGGGCCGCTCAGTTGCCCCGCAGGTCGTCCTCGGCGCGGCCCGCGCCGGGCTCCAGCCGCAGGAAGACGTTCGTCACGCGGCCCACGCCCCAGTAGTCCAGCGCGGTGGCGCGGATGCGGAAGGGCTCGGACTCCGGCAGCAGGGCGCTGAGGTCCACCTCGTTGGGCTCGAAGCTGAAGGCGCGCCGGCCCACGTTGTCCACCTGCTCGTTGCCGATGAAGACGCTGTCCGCGAAGCCCACGGCGGCGCGGCGCGACACCTTCCCCTTCGTGTCCATCACCTCCAGCAGCAGGAAGTTGTCCACGGCGAAGCCCTGCGTGCAGGCCGCGTCCCCGCAGAGGCTCGCCTTGGCGCCGTCCAGCAGCAGCTGCGGCGTCTCGCCGGTGGCGACGACGCGCGGCGTGCGCTCGCCCTCGCGGGTGTCCACCTCCACGTCCTCGCGCCGCTGCTCCAGGCGCGCCGTCTCACGCTCCGGCGTGGCGCTCAGCAGTTGGACCGAGCGCGGTTCGGGCGGCGCGGCGGCGGTGGACGGGGGAACCTGCTTCGCGCAGGCCAGGAGGCTCAGCGCGGCGGCGGAGAGGGTCAACGTTCGCGAGTGGCGCACCCGGAGGCTTGTAGCGAGCGGCCCTGGACGGGGTCAATTAGCATGCCCCCATGCGGACCTTCCCCGGATGGTGGCTGCTGTGCGCGCTGGTCGCGGGCCCCGTGGCCGCGGCGACACCTCCCGCCCCCACGGCCTCCGCCATCCCGGGCGCGGGCAGCGTGGCGCCAGAGGTGCAGCTGTGCCTCCAGCACCTGAAGCCGGAGGAGCGGGACCGGGCCGCGCGGGCGCTGGGGCCGCTGGAGTCCGTGCCGCTCTACCGGGTTCAGCTGGAGGTGGAGCCGAAGGAGCGGCGCGTCTGGGGCAAGGTGCAGGTGGAGCTGGTGGCCAAGGGCCCCAAACCGGTGACGGAGCTGTACCTGCGGCTGACGCCCAACACCCGCTCCCGCCAGGTGACGCTCTCCGGCGCGAAGCTCAACGGGAAGGCCGTGGCGCTGGAGCTGGGGCCGGAGCCCACGTTGCAGCGCATCACCGTGGAGCCGCCGGTGCCCCCGGGCGGCACGGTGTCGCTGGAGGTCGCGCTGAAGGGCACGGTGCCGAAAGCGGCGCCGGGCGCTGAGTCGCTGCTGGGCTCGGGCGGGCTGCTGGGCGGCGGCGCGAAGGGCGGCTCGGACGACCACGGGGCCTTCTCCGCCACGGCGGACGTGGTGAGCCTGGTGGGCGTGGTGCCGCAGGTGCCGCCGGTGGATGAGCAGGGCCAGCCGTGGGCCGGTCCGCAGGGCACGGGGGACCTGGCGCTGTACGAGCCCGCGCACGTGCTGGCCACGCTCACGGTGCCGTCAGGCTGGGCGGCGCACGCCACCGGGACGCCCATGGGCGCGGTGCCCGAGCGCGACGGCCGGGTGCGCTACAGCTTCGCCGCGGCGGCGGTGCGCGACTTCCCGGTGCTGGTGACGCGCGGCTACCAGTCCGCCACCGCCACGGTGAACGGCGTCACGGTGGAGAGCCACTTCGCGGCGCGGGACGCGGCGGTGGGCAAGCGCGTGCTCAAGTACGCGTCGCAGGCCCTGACGGAGTTCGAGAAGCGGCTGGGCCCGCTGCCCTACACCCACTTCCGCGTGGTGCAGGCGCCCTTGAGCGGCGGCGCGGGCGGCATGGAGTTCCCGGGGCTGGTGACGGTGGGCACGTCCCTCTACCGCGCGAAGCAGGACCCGCTGTCCATGCTGGTGGGCATGCCCGGCATGGAGGCCTTCCAGGAACTGCTGGACGCGCAGGGCGGCGCGGGGATGCTGGCGCAGGTGAGTTCGCAGGTGGGCGCGTCCCTGGAGCGCACGCTGGAGTTCACCGTGGCGCACGAGGTGGCGCACCAGTACTTCGCGGGGCTCGTGGGCTCGGACCCCATCCACGACCCGGTGGTGGACGAGTCCCTGGCCCAGTACGCGGCGCTCCTCTACATGGAGTGGGCCCACGGCCCGGAGGCCGCCGAGTCCCTGCGCAACGAGGCCCTGGTGATGCCCTACCAGTTCTTCCGCCTGACGGGCGGCAGCGACGGCCGCGCGGACCGGCCCACGGGCGACTTCGACGGCGGCGAGCTGGAGTACGGCGCGCTCGTGTACGGCAAGGCGCCGCTGTTGCACCACGCGTCGCGCAAGCTCGCGGGGGACAGCGCCTTCTTCAAGGCCCTGCGCGCGTACGTGGACACGTACCGCTTCAAGTGGGCGTGCAAGGCATGCTTCACGCAGGAACTGGCGAAGGCGAGCCCCGCGAACGCGAAGGCGCTGACGCAGCTGCGCACGCGCTGGTGGGAGGAGTCCCACGGCGACGAGGACCTGGGAGCGGCGGACCTCCAGGGGCTGATGGAGGCCATGGGCGGCAACATGGGCATGGGCGGTGTGAAGCTGGACGCCCAGACGCAGCAACTGCTGGAGCAACTCCTGCCCCAGTTGATGGGGCAGTAGGGCCACTTCAGTCGAACAGCGCCTGCACGAACTCGCGCGGCTCGAAGCGGCGCAGGTCGGCGATCTTCTCGCCCACGCCCACCCAGACCACGGGCAGCTTCAGCTCGTCGCAGATGCCGATGATGACGCCGCCCTTGGCGGTGCCGTCCAGCTTGGTGAGCGCGATGGCGTTGATGCCCACGGCCTCGTGGAACTGCTTGGCCTGCTGGATGGCGTTCTGTCCGTTGGTGGAGTCCAGCACGAGCAGCACCTCATGGGGCGCGCCGGGCAGCGCCTTGTCCATCACGCGCTTGACCTTCTTGAGCTCCTCCATGAGCGGGGCCTTGGTGTGCAGCCGGCCCGCGGTGTCCGCGATGATGACGTCGGCGCCTTCCTCTTTCGCCTTCTTCACCGCCTCGAAGATGACGGCGCTCGGGTCGCCGCCGTCCGGGCCCTTCACCAACTGGGCGCCCGCGCGCTCGGCCCACACGTCCAGCTGCTCCGTGGCGGCGGCGCGGAAGGTGTCACCCGCGGCGAGCACCACCTTCTTGCCCTGGCCGGTGAGCTGCGCGGCCAGCTTGCCGATGGTCGTCGTCTTCCCGGCGCCGTTGACGCCCACCACCATCACCACGTGCGGCGGGCCACCGCCCTCCAGCGAACGCGGCACGGGCAGGTCCACCATGCGCGCCACCTCGTCGCGGATGGCGCCCTTGATGCGCTCCGGGTCCTTCAGCTCCGCGCGCTTGAGCTTGTCGCGCGCCACCTCCACCAGGTGGTCCGCGGTGCGCACGCCGATGTCGGCGGTGAAGAGGATCTCCTCCAGCTCCGACAGGACGGACTCGTCCATGGTGCGCTGGCCGCCGAACAGGCCGTTGAGCCGCGCCATGAAGCCCTGGTTCTTCGTGCGGTCCAGCCCCTGCGCCAGCGTGCGGCCGCCCTCCGCCTCCACCTTGGCACGCGCCGCGGCGGCCTCGGCCTGACGGGCGGCCTCCGCCTGGGCGGCCTCCTGGGCGATGGCCTCGTCGCGCAGGCGCACTGCTTCGACCTGCTCCCGCTTGCGGCGCTCGCGCGTCTCGTCGTCGAGCGCCTTCTTGGCGCGGTACTCGACGCGCTTGGCCTCCTCCTCGCGCTCCTTGAGGGCGCGGACCTGCTCCTCCAGCCGGGCCTTCTCCGCCGGGTCCTTCGCGGCGTGGGCGGCGAACGAGGCCGTCTCGCGCTCACGGCGCAGCTCGTCCATGCGCGCGTGGGCGTCGTCCAGGTCTCGGCGCCGGGCGAGCTCCGCCTCGTTGGGCGGCAGCTCCACTCGCAGCTCGGGGCGCTCCGCGGGCAGCTGGGGCGCCTCCTCCGGCTTGCGGGGGGCCTCCGGAACGCGCTTCTTGCCGAAGAGCTTGCGCGCCGCCACGAGCGCCAGGACGACGAAGAGGGCCGCGCCGCCAATGCCCACCACTTCGCCGCCGGTGAGCCCGGTTTCCGGCGGAGTGCCCGTGCCCGGCTGCGTCGTCCCGTCGCCAGGAGTGGGGGCGGGGGAGGGGG
>NZ_RAWN01000294.1:0-8676 GCF_003668895.1 Corallococcus sp. AB045 | reverse complement strand
GCCCCCACCCCCACCGCCGTGCTGTCACCCAACGAGACGTAGTTGACGCTCATCCCCAGCTCAAGGCACGGTCAGCGCGCGCAGCAGGCGTCCGCCGCCGGGACCGGCCACGCGCAGCAGCAGCGTGCTGCCCTTGGGCGCGGCGCGGATGGCCGCGGCCAGCTCCTTCGCGCTCGCGATGGGCTTCTTGTTCGCCTCCACCACCAGCATGCCCGGCGTCAGCTGCGCGCGGTCCGCGGGCGAGCCCGGGACGATGTCGGTGATCAGCGCTCCGGCGCGCTCGGTGAAGCCCGCCTGGGACGCCGTGCGGGCATCCAGGTCCTGCAGGGACACGCCCACGCGGCGCGAGCTGTCCTGCTCGTCGGTGGCCCCCGGCTTCTTCTTGGACAGGCCCTCCAGGTCCGGCCGGGTGCCCATCGTCACCTTGACGTCCTGCTTCTTGCCGTCGCGGTAGAGGGTCAGCGTCGCGACGGAGTTGGGCTTCTTGAGCGCCACGGTGCGGGTGAGCTCGCTGTCGGAGCGCACCTGCTTGCCGTCCACGGCCACCACCACGTCGTCCGGCTTGAGCCCGGCCTTCGCCGCCGGGGAGTCGGGGGTGATCTGCGTGAGGATGGCGCCCTCGCTCACCGACAGCTTCAGCGCCTGGCCCAGCTCACGCGTGAGGGGCTGGATGCCCACGCCCAGCCAGCCGCGCGTGACGGAGCCCTCCTTCTCCAGCTGCGGCAGCAGCGCCTTGATGAGGTTGCTGGGCACGGAGAAGCCGATGCCCGTGCCGCCGCCGACGATGGCGGTGTTGATGCCCACCACCTCGCCCTTCATGTTGAAGAGCGGGCCGCCGGAGTTGCCGGGGTTGATGGCCGCGTCCGTCTGCAGGAAGTCGTCGTAGACGCTGGCGCCGATTTCACGGGCGCGCGCGGACAGGATGCCCACGCTCACGCTGGAGGCCAGGCCGAACGGGTTGCCGATGGCCAGCACCCAGTCGCCCACGCGCACGGCGTCGGAGTCCCCCAGCTTCACGGAGGGGAGCTGATCCACCTTCTCCTTGATCTTCACCACTGCCACGTCGGTGAGCGGGTCGCGGCCCACCACCTCGCCCGTGAACGAACGGCCGTCGTCCAGGCGGATGGTGATGGTGACCGCGTCCTCGATGACGTGGTTGTTGGTGAGCACCAGGCCCTTGGGGTCGATGATGAAGCCGGACCCGGCGCCCTGGCGGATCTGCTCGCGCTCGCTGCGTCCGCCGCGGCCCCGCCCGTTGCCTCCGAAGAACCGGTCGAAGAGCGGGTTGTTCTCCATGCCCTCGGGCACTTCCGGACGGGCCTGCACGTCCACGTTCACCACGGCGGACTTCACCGACTCCACCAGGGGCGCCAGCGAGGCCAGCGACTGGGCCTCACGCGTGGCGGGCTGGAGGTTGCCGGCCTGACCGGTGACCGCCGGCTGCGTCTGGGGCGCGGGCGGCTTGGGAGCAGGAGCCTGCGCGAGGGCGAGCGTGGGTGATGCCAGCACCAGCACGGCGGCCACGAGCTTGCGACGGAACAGAGGGAGCGTGTGGGTCATGGATTTCCTCAACCTAAAGCGGAAACGAAGCCCCGCAACCGGAACGACAATGTCCGGTGACGGAAGGTGAACCCCCAGCCCGGCCGCCTGTTCCCGGACCGCTCAACCGGGCCGGTAGACGCGGTAGTCCAGCTCGGGGAACAGGTTGTTGCGGCCTTCGACATGGGACAGCCACGACTCGTCGACGGTTCCAGCCCGCACCTGGTCGTGCAGGCGCAGGAAGCGCTGCAGGTGCTCCTTCGTGCGGCGCACGGCGTAGTCCACCATGGTGCCGGTCTTCATGATGAAGGCCCAGTCGGAGGCCTGCGCCAGCAGCAGCTCGCGCGCGGCCTGGTTCAGCGCCCGGCGCTTGAGGGACGGCGCGTCCGGGAAGTCGCGGGCCAGCTCCACCATCTGCCGCGCGGCGTGGTTCAAGTGCCGGTAGATCCAGTCGTTCGTCCCATCCAGCCACATGTTCGCGTAGCCGCCCGCACCCCAGGAGGACAGGGGCGGCGTGGCCACCTGGTTCTCCGGGTGCTCGCGCAGGTCGTCCAGCGGGCTGATGAGCGTGAAGCGGCTGGGGTTGCGCGCGGCCTGGCGGATGAGGGCGTCGATGAAGTGGGGACCCTCGAACCACCAGTGGCCGAAGAGCTCCGCGTCATAGGGCGCGACGACCACGGGCTTGCGGCCGCCCATGCGCGACGCGAGGTATTCGAACTGGCGCTCGCGGTTGAAGAGGAAGTTGCCCGCGTGGACCCAGGCGCGCTCGCGGGCGGCGGCCGGGTCGTAGGGCTGCTTGTCGTTCGTCTTGCCGGTGATGCGGAAGTACTTGAAGCCGGTGTTCTTGCGGTCGCCGGTGGGCTGGATGAAGGGCCGGATGTAGTCCAGGTCCAGGTCCCAGCCGATGTCCCGGTAGAACTCGCGGTAGACGGGGTCACCGGGGTAGCCGTGCTCGGTGCTCCAGACCTGCTGGCTGCTCTCCGGGTCGCGCGCGAAGGCGGCCACGCCGGGCTCGGTGAAGATGGGCGCGTAGGGGCCGTGCAGCGGGCGGGGCGTGGCGTCCGTGAGCGCGTGCGTGTCCGCGAAGAAGTAGCGGATGCGCTCGGCGGAGAGGATGCGCTCCAGGCCCGGGTAGTAGCCGCACTCGGCCAGCCAGATGCCGGCGGGGTCGCGGCCGAAGTTCTGGCGGTAGTGGTTCGCCGCCACCGTCACCTGCGCGCGCACGGCCTCCGGCGTCTGCTGCATGAGCGGCAGGAAGCCGTGGGTCGCGTTGCAGGTGAGGATGTCCAGGTGGCCGGAGTCCTGGAGCCTGCGGAACGCGGCCACCAGGTCGCGCCGGTAGTGGTTGTGGTACGCGAGCCGCAGCGATTCGAAGTGGTCGCGGTGGAAGACGGCCAGCGGGTGGAAGGTGGGGTCGTCCCGGGTGCGGTGCACCTCGCGGGCGCCCAGCTCGCAGAGCGAATCCAGCCGCCGGGCATAGCGCTCCCGCAGCAGGTCGTCGTTGAGCATCGACACGAGCGTGGGCGAGAGTGTCATCGTCACCCGGAAGGGGACGCGGTCCTCGACCAGCCTGTCGAACACACGAAGCAGCGGCAGGTACGTCTCGGAGATGGCTTCGTAGAGCCAGTCCTCTTCGAGGAAGTCTTCGTACTCGGGGTGGCGGACGAACGGCAGGTGCGCGTGAAGGACCAGCGCGAGGGAGCCCAGGCTCATAGGTCGGTCGGAGAGGCCGTGCGGGTTCACTTCCGTCCACGGCGCGAGGGCCGGGACTTGGCGGAGGACTTGGAGCCCGAGGGCTTGGGCTCCGGTGGTTTCTGGGCCGCCTTCGGAGGCGCGGCGGGTGGGGACTTCACGGCGTCCGCCTTCGCGGGCGGAGTGCTCGGAGCCTCGGCCTTCGTGGAGGCAGGGCTCGGAGCCGCGGGGCCTTCCACCTTCGCGGGCGAGGGGCTCGCGGGCACAGCGGCCGGTGCGGCCCGTCGCGAGGTCTCGGCGGCCTCACGGGCCCTGTCGAGGGCACGCTGTTCGGACGCGGACGGCCCCCGCGACACGCTCAAGGCCCACGGGTCCGTGGGAGGCTCGGGCTCCGTGGGCCGCCACGAATCCGTGGAGGCTGCTTCCTGTGCTGATGGACCCGAGGGGAACGAACCCTCGGCCTCCACCGGAGCCGATGTCGCGGCGGGACGCGTAGACGAGAGGTCCCGCGCTTCGAGCACGTCCCCCCGTGAACGCGGTGACTCCGGGGACCAGGCATCCGAGCCCCCGGCAGCACGCGACGCACCGGGCTGATCCGACTCACCCGTAGCGCGATCCGCGGAGAGGTTGCGCTGATCCGAAGCCCCTGCCGCCCGAGGCACCATCAGGTATTGCTGATCCGACGCACCCGTGGCGCGATCCACGGACAGGTAGCGCTGATCCGAAGCGCCCGCTGCACGTGGCACGGTGAGGTACTGCTGGTCCGACGCGCCCGTCGCGCGATCCACGGACAGATGGCGTTGGTCCGAAGCCCCTGCGGCACGAGGCACGCTCAAGTACTGCTGGTCCGAAGCCCCAGCCGCGCGAGGCACGGTCAGATACCGCTGATCCGAAGCGCCCGCAGCACGAGGCACGCTCAAGTACTGCTGGTCCGCAGTCCCCGGCGCACGTGGCACCCCTACAGTCCCCTGCCCTCCCGCCACGTACCGCTGGTCCGAAGCTCCGGGTGCACGCGGCACCTCCAGATAGCGGTACTCCGAAACACCGCCCGGCAGCAGCGCCTGCCCGTACCGCTGATCCGAAGCGGCCGGCGCGCGCGGCACCTCCAGGTACGGAGTGCCCACCACGTCTCCACCGTACCTCTGATCCGAAGCACCCGGTGCGCGCGGGACTTCCAGATACGGAGACGCCACGTCGTAGCGCTGGTCCGAAGCGCCCGGAGCCAGCTCCACGGCCAGATAGCGCTGATCCGACGCCCCGGGAGCGCGAGACGGGGCCAGCACCGCGCCCTCACCGAGCGTCGCCTCCCCCACGCGCGCATACTGCTGGTCCGACGCCCCCGGCGCGCGCGGCGCGCTCTCCAGATACGTCTCTTCCGCGTAGCGCTGGTCCGAAGCTCCGGCGACGCGCGGCGCATCGACATAGGCCACGGTGCGCTCGCGGTGGACCTCCGGCACGTCCACCACTCCGGCGCTCCCCGGCAACTGCACCCGGCGCCACGTGACGTATTCGCGCTCCTCCAGCCGAGGGACTCGCGTGGACGCCGCCGTGGGGACGGCTTCGCGCGACCGGTCCACCACCGGCGGAGGCGGCATGCGCAGGAACCGGATGGACGTGTCCGCCGACGGCCCCGCGGGCGGCAGCGTGGCCCGATTGGACGAATGTCCAATGCGGCGCGACCGCCCATCCGAACCGACGAAGTGCGCCTCCACCCGGTACGTGCGCCCGGGCGTCATGCCCTGCAGATAGAAGCTGCGCGACTCCAGCGCGAAGTCCACCTCGCGCGACACGCCCTCGCCATCGAACACCTTCATCACCGCGCGCGGCGCCGGCAGGTCGTCCAGCGCCCGGCTCCGGCTCGCGTCACTGAAGTCCCAGAAGACGAAGAGCGTGTGTGGATCCCTCGCGAGCAGCACCATCGCGTCGTCCTGGTAGTCCAGGGGCAGCATGGCCAGGTGCTCGTTCCGCTCGGGCGACGCGTCCGCCGGAGGAAGGCGCGGCGCCTGCTCCTCCAGAAGGTGATGGCGGCGCGCCTCCTTCTCCCCCGCCATCTTCGTCACGAAGAACCCCTCCACCAGGGGCTCGGCGGCATGCGGCGGCTCGCTCGCGGGCGCGGGCTTCGCGGCGGCGGGCAGGTCCCCCTTGGGAGAGCTCGACGGGCGCGGCGTGGGTGCTTCCGGCGCCAGGGGCACCGTGTCCTCGTCGTCCGGGTCGCGGCGATCCTTCACTCGGGCGGGGAACGTCACCACGCGCGCGGGCCGCGTCTTGGGGCCGCCGCTGGGCTCCGTGATGGGCTCCTCGGAAAGTTCTCGTGCCTGCGGCGCGGCGGTGCTTTCGGGGGGAGGCAGGGGCACGGACTCGGACGTCGGGCCCTTGGCGGAGCGGGAATCCGCCGGGCCGGAATCCAGGGCCCGCTCCTCGCCGCCCACGTCACCCGAGCCGCGCCGGGACGTCGTCAGGCCGGCCATGCGCGCGAGCCGCCCCAGGGCGGGAATGCGCTCGGCCAGCGAGGTGACCAGCTCCCGCCCGCGGGACGCGCCAGCTCCCTCCCGGAGGTATTTCCGGGCCAGCTGCCGCAGGTAGCTCACGGTGACGCCCTTCCGCTCATCCATGGACACCTCGCCTCGTTATGACGCGGCATACAGGGGGTCAACGCATCCGTCACGGGATGTGTTGTTCCGCCGACCCCCTTCTTCATCCGTCACGCCCGATGACACCTCACCCCGGTCCAAGTATCCTGCGACCGCTTGAGCGACCTGCCCAGACTTCTCCTGTGCAGCTTTGACGTCATCCCCGGCCCGTCTGGCTCCTCACGCCGACTGACCGAGTATCTGAAGGCGTTGCCTGATCGCTTCTCCGTGGTGGTGCTGTCGGCGAAGACGCCCGACCACTCCCATATCGAGAAGTACCAGGGCGCCCGGCTGCTCCGCGTCCCGGTAGGCTCCGGGGACCTGGCGTCGCGCATCCAGTCCTTTGAACGGGCCGTGCGCCGCCAGCTCGAAAGCGAGGACTACGCCCTCGCCCACTTCACGGACCCCTTCGGCGGGTACGCGCTGTGCGAGCTGAAGGCGGACTACGGCTACCGCCTCATCTATGAGGCGCAGACGTTCCCGTCCCAGGAGCTGCGCTACACCCATCCCCAGACGGACGGCGACCGCCGCTTCCTGTCGAAGATCCGCCGCCAGGAGCTGTTCTGCCTGATGAACGCGGACCTCGTCGTCACCGGCTCGCAGACGACGCGCGCGTTCATCCAGGGGCTGGGCGCGGCGGAGGACCAGCTGCGCACGATTCGCGCGCCCGTGGACCTGAAGCCGTACGACCCGGAGGTGCTCGGCGCCCCGGACGGTTCGCCCCTTAGAATGATGTACCTGGGCAGCCACGTGGGTTGGCAGGGCCTGCCCACCCTCTTGCGCGCCACCGCGCTCGCGGCCCAGCAGGTGGACGTGCGCCTGACGCTGGTGGGTGCGCACCATCCGGACTGGAAGCCCCACCTGGAGGACCTGGTCAACGACCTGGGCATCAAGGAGAAGGTCGACTTCCAGCCGCCCGTCGCGCACGACGACCTGGTCAAGGTGCTGGCGCTGGCGGACGTGGGCGTGCTGCCGCTGGACGATTCGGAGCGCAACCGGCTCCAGGGCGGACCGCTGGCCAAGGTCTCTGAATACCTGGCCGCCGGCCGGCCGGTCATCGCCGCGGACCTGCCCGTCACCCGCGAGCTGATTCCGAAGGACGCGGCCATCTTCTTCCCTCCGGGCGACGCCCGCGCCCTCTCCGAGCGCATCCTGGACCTGGCGCGCGACGTGCCCCGCCGCGTGGCGCTGGGCAAGGCCGGGCGCGCGTTCGCGGAGAAGGTGCTGGACGCGGGCCTCATCCGGGGCCAGCTGCTGGACCTCTACGACTCGCTGCTGGAGAAGCGCGGCCACATCCCGGTCGAAGCCGCCAGCGAGCCGCCCGACGTCACGATGACGGGCACGCCCACGAACCGGCTCGCGAGCCTGGGCATGCCGGAGGCGTCCCAGCCCGCGCCAGCGCCCAAGCCGCCCGCGAAGCCCGCCGCCCAGGCCGGGTCCGACGAAGCCGACCCGCCCCCCGCGAAGGATGGCGCGGAGGACGCGCCCGTGGTGATGGGCATGGCCCTGGACGACGGGATGGACACCCGGCTGGTCAAGACCGAGCCGGACATGCGGCCGGACGAAGTGCCCATGGTCATGGGCCTGCCGCTGCGCGAGTCCGCCATGGCCGCTCCGGCCCCCGCGAGCAGGGAAGCCACTCCGCCTCCGGAGCCCGCGGCCAAGACGACCGACGACACCGCGAAGACGACGCTCCCCTCCGCCCCCGCGAAGGACCCGGAGCCGGAACCGCTGGGAGGCCGTGGCGCGGAGCCGCCTCCGCCCACGGAGATGGTGACGAGTCCGCTGGTGAAGGCCCTCGGCTTGAAGGAGGTCAGCGGGGACGACGCCGGGGATTCGGACGAGGAGTCCCGAGCCTCCGAGGATGGCTCCTCCGGAGCGACGGCGGTGGTGCGCCGGCCGGTGGAAGTGGACGAAGACGACACGAGCACGCCGGCCCCCACGCCCGTCGTGCGCAGGCCCGCCTCCGAGGATGAGGCCCCCGCGCCCACGCCCGTCGTGCGCAGGCCCGCCTCCGAGGATGAGGCCCCCGCGCCCACGCCCGTCGTGCGTCGGCCCCTGCCGGAAGACGAACCTCCCGCGGCCACGCCCATCGTGCGCCGTCCCACCTCCCTCACGGAGGACGACGAGCGCGCGCCCACGCCCGTCGTGCGCCGGGCCGGGGTCATGCGTGAGGAGGAAGAGGCCCCCGCGCCCACGCCCATCGTGCCCATGCGCTCGTTGCTGACCGGGGCGCGAAGCACGGGCGCCGGCCGTGCACAGCGGCCGCAGGACTCCGCTCCCTCCGAACCCCCGCGTCTCTTCCCCACTCACTCTCCCATGGCCGACACGGACAAACCGCCCATCCGTGGCGGCCTCGCCGCGGATCCAGGCCGGCCCGCCTCCCGCCCTCCGGTGCTCGCGGAGTCCGACAAGCCGCCCATCCGCGGAGGCTCCGTCTCCGATGCGGACCGCCCGCCGCAGCTGCCGCCCCGCGCCGCCGCGCCGCCGCCTGTTCCGCGCCAGGGACCGCCCCGGCTGATCCCCACGCCGCCCGTGCTGAAGCCCTCCGTGTCACCCGACGACGAGCCGGAGGAGATCGCCGCCGACGAGGCCCAGTCCCTGGACGACGACGCCGGGAACACGCCCGCCAACGCCAGCGCGGCGCTGGACGAGGCGGAGGAGATCGCCGCCGACGAGGTCCACGACGCGGACTCGCTCGACGTGGAGGCCGCGGACGCCGAGGAGGCCGTGGATGAAGGGCCTCCGCCCGCGCCGCCCGACTCCACCCTCAACCCGTGGTTCGCCCAGCTCGCGCACGGGTACTGTCCCCCCG
>NZ_RAWN01000293.1:0-8714 GCF_003668895.1 Corallococcus sp. AB045 | reverse complement strand
GGCGGTGGGGACGGTGGGCGCGGTCGTGGGCGAGCTGGCGTGTGAGCAGGGCCCCGGCCACGTGGCCATCTATCACCTGGGGGCATGGGCGCTGTTGACGCTCGCGACCTGGGCGCTGTCGAAACGACTCAAACCCCGGACCTACGCACCATGAAGCACGACCCCTCGCTCATCTTGACGGAAGACGTGGACGGCGCGCCGGTGCGCATGGGCGCGGCGGTGATGATCGTCCGCACCGAAGCGGAGGACTCCGTGTCGGAGCGCTTCCTGGGCCGCGTGGGCGTCGTCGTGGCGCTGGTGTTCGACGATCCGGCCATGCAGTACCCGGGCGACCCGCTCATCCAGGTGCGCGTGGCCGGTCTGGGCGAGGACCTGTTCTTCGCCCGGGAGATCGTCGAGGTGCCCCAGGGTCACTTCGTCGCGTTCGGGTCGTCCAGCTCCGGGTAGTGCCGGAAGATGCCCTGCTTGTTGAAGGGCTGCGCGCGAGGGGACTTCTTGTACGCGGCGATGCGGGGGCGCTCCGCGATTCGCTGACGTAGGGCCATCACGCCGGGGACTTCCGGGGCGATGCGGCGCATGGCATTGGGAAAGGCATACAGTAGGCCTTCCACCAGCTGGTACAGCGCCAGCTCCGGATAGGAGAAGTCGCGGCCCAGGAGGTACTTCCCGCCGCCCTGCGTGTTTGCCTTCAACACGCGCTCGAAGTAGCCCAGGAACTTCGGGATGCGCTGGGTGCGGAAGTCCTCGGCGCGCTGCTTCGCGGCGTCCTTCTGCTCGTCGTAGTACTTCATCACGGCGAGCGGGTGGTGCGTGTCATGTGCTTCCGCGACCGCGTCCGCGACGGTGAGCTGGAATTGGCGGGCGTGGAGACGCGAGGCTTCGTCCTCGGGGACCAGGCCGAGGCGTTCACCCAGGTAGGAGCAGATGTTGGGCGCCTGGGAGAGGACGACGTCGCCCACCTTGAGCACGGGCGGCGCGTACGCGGGCACGGGGCCCTTGGAAATCATGGCCGAGACGGCCTTGGCGCCGCCGCCCTGGGCTTCGGGCAGGAGGCCCACGTCGACCCAGTCCGCGCCCGCCTCCTCCAGCACCAGCCGCACGAACTCGCCCCGGCCGGGAATGCCGGGCCAATAGTACAGCTCGAACTTCGCGTCGCTCATCGCCGTCACCTCGCGTGATGGGAACCGGCGCGCATCCTGTGCTCGTGGGATGCGCGCTCGGGAAACCCAACCGCGATGAGGGTTCACTCCCCTACGGTCACGCGGTCAGTGCGTTCCGCTGGTGAACTTCAGTCCGACGATGGCGACGATCATCAGTCCCAGGAAGAACAGGCGCGAGGGCGTGGCGGGCTCATGAAAGAGAACCATGCCGGCGATGGCGGCACCGGCCGCGCCGATGCCCACCCAGACCGCGTAGGCCGTGCCGATGGGCAGATGCTTCACCGCGAGGCCCAGGAGGCCCATGCTCGCGATGATGGCCCCCACCGTGAGCACGCTGGGCAGCGGCCGGGTGAAGCCCTGCGTGTACTTGAGGCCCAGCGTCCAGCAGACTTCGAGCAGGCCGGCGATGATTAGGAGGATCCACGACGACGACATGACGCACGACTCCCGTTAAGGCGTCGTCTTGTCGTGACCGGGTACGGCGCACCTCGTCCGGGCTCGGAAGCCCCACCCTGGGGCCGCCGCACGCGACGCGGAAGCTAACCGGGAAGGAAGGCTTCCGCCACCCACTTGGGGCGGTGGCTCAGGCTTCTTCGTCGGGGACCGGTCTGACACCCGGCAGGAGGCGTGCCCCGCGCCGCGACACAGGACCACGTTGACGACCCGCGCCTACCCGCGTGGAAGAACAGGTGCATGCGAAACTGGAACGCCTGCGCGGACGGCCTGTTCTCCGGCCCTTGCACCGACTGTTTGCGACGGTGCGAAGGCCAACACGCATGGCCCTTCAATCCATGCCGCCCCGCCAAGCCGAAGCGATGAGGACCGAATGAACCCACCCGACTGGAGTCCGCTCCTCGACCTTGCACGGCATGTCCTTCGCGAGAATGCACCGCTGACCCTGAGTGATGACGTGCGCGCGCTCCTGCTTCAGACCGCCGCCGAAGTGGCCGTTTCCGACGCCGCATCAGCGCTCCAGACGGACGCCGGAGCCCTTGCGCTCCTGCGCGAGTGCGCCCGTCGCATCACCGACGGGTCCAATCGCCTGACAGACGCACTGCACCGGATGCGGAAGCTCCAGCGTCAGGGAGATTGGGACGGCGCGCGACAGGAAATGCGCGATGTGCTCGCCGTCGAGGCCGTACCCTTCTACCGCGACCTTGCGACGGAGCAGCTTGACGGCATGAACGAGGACCCGTGACGACCATGGAGCCGCGCCCGGCGGTCCTACTCCGATCCGTCATCGCCGGATCCCGCGAACGACCCTCATGGGACGCCATTGAACTTCGTTCGCGGACCGGACTGAAGGGAATCAGAGGCTGTGGCTCAAGAGCCACGCGTAGACGTCATGGCCCGCCGAGCCGTCGTACGTGCGGCCCCATGAGTCGTGCCCCACGCCGGGATAGAGCGTGAGCAGCAGCACCGCCGCCAGCTTGGCGTAGTGCTGCGCCGCGTGCGCCCACGTCTGGAACGCTCCCGCCGAGATGCCCGTCAGGTAGATGCGCTTCGGATCCACCCGGTAGTGCACCTTCGCGAACTCGATGATGGCGTCGATCTCCGGCACCTGGATGAACGCGTTGTGCCGCGGCGGCGCGTTCTGGAAGGCAGGCTTCACTCCAACAAGACAAACGAGGCACGAACCTGCTAAGCTTGAAAAACTAGGAATAGCAACAAAGTCGTAAATTTTCAGTGGAGGCTTTTCCAATGCAGTCCAAGCATTTCGCCGTCGTCGCTGGCGTGTCGCTGTTCGCCCTGGGGCTGAGCGCGCAGGCGGCGGAGATCTTCCGCAACACCGGAACACTCACGGGCTGGAACTCGCTCAACGTGGAGCACAACGGTTCGCTGAAGGAAGTGACCAACGTCGTCTACGAGGGCTCCACCGCCATCAAGGCCACGCAGGTCTACGACCCGAACTACACCGAGCGCTACCACTCGGAGGTCGTGAAGCACAACGTGTACCGCCGGGGCGACACGGGCTTCTATGGCTTCATGTTCCGGCTGCAGCAGGACTGGCAGTTCCAGCCTCAGTCCTTCAACATCGCCCAGTTCATCGCGAACTTCTCCGACACGGGCTGCGATGGCCACATGCCCACCACCATGGTGTGGCTGTCCGGCAACCAGCTCACGACCCGCGTGAAGTACGGCACCGTCTGCGACCAGAAGACCACCACCTTCCGCAACCTGGCCACCGTCACCGCCGGCGAGTGGCACAAGGTCGTCATGCAGGTGAAGTGGGCCAGCGACAACACCGGCTTCATCAAGCTGTGGTTCGACGGCGTGAAGGTCCTGGAGCAGTTCAACCTGGCCACCACCGTCGCGGATGACCGCTACCTCCAGTTCCGCGTCGGCCTCTACGCCAATGGCTGGCACGACAGCGGGTACATGCAGGGCACCCAAGGCACCCGCAGCATCTGGATTGACGAAATCGCCGCCGGCACGACGTTCGCCGACGCCGACCCTGCGCAGTGGTAGTCCCGGTGGGCGCGGCGAGGTCCTCCCCCCGCCGCGCCGCCAACCTCACGGCAGCTGTGACTGGAACGCGCCCCAGCGCTTGTGCACCCACTGCCGGATGTACTCGACCTCCTCCGCGTGGGTCTTGAAGTCCTGCCTCAGGTGCCAGTCCGGGAAGTTGCCGTAGCCCCCGTCGCTCCCCGCCTCCGGCTTCGCGAAGTTCCGGTACTCCGCTGCCCACCGCGCCTCGTCGCGCTGCGCATTGGGCCCCAGCTCCTGCACGTAGCCGTCGATCATCGCCTGCACCGCGGCTTCGCTCACCTCGTTCTTCAAGGCCTGCCGGTAGCGCTCACGCATGGGCCCCGCGATGGTGGGCTCCGCCAGCATCCGCTTGAAGAGCAGGTTCTCCGACGCGTAGGTGGGCCGCGCCGTGGCGCTGGTGCGCGTGGTGTCGTAGTTCTGCCCGAAGCTCGCGTCCAGGTCCCACGGGATGTAGCGCCAGGGGCCGCCGGCCTTCGGATCGTAAGCGTGATAGGCGTTCTTCGCCTGCGAGTCATTGCCCTGGATGAGCGTATTGAAGATCCACCAGTCCTCGTAGTCGCGCGCCTTCAGCTTCGTGCCGAACTCCTGGCGGAAGCCGTCCGCGCTGGAGTCCGCCACCCACGCGACGAAGGAATGCAACGTGTCGAAGGCGTGGGGCTGCTTGTCGTCCGGCGTGCCCTCGGCCTTCTCGAAGCCGACGTGGAGGTGCTCCTTCGTCTGCCCGCTGCGCGTCAGGCGGGAGAAGTTGGCGTCCGCGGTGTCGGCCTTGAAGAGGTCCGAGTCGTCGTCGATGCCGTTCCACTCCATCAGCCGCTTGTCCGCGTGGTCCGCCGCCGTGTAGAGCCCGCGGTACTTGTTGTTCGCGTACACCACCACGCTGAAGGTGCGGATGCGCACGGCGTTCGGGGACAGCCGGTGCCACAAGTCGAACGCCAGCCGCGAGCGCAGGTAGGAGTTATCATTGAACGTGGTGATGAGCACCACGCGCTTGCGGTCCTTGAAGCCGTCGCCGAAGACGGGCTCGGAGAACAGGTCGTCCTCCGCGAACTTGAACGTCATGCTGCGCTTGGGGAACACGCTGGACGTGGCCCCGCGGAACTTCGCCTCGATGGTGTAGCGGTGGCCCCGGTACACGACCTCCGCGGGCCGGTAGCCGCCGGACGTCAGGCCATCCTTCCCGTAGAACAGGTGCACCACGGGCAGCCCGTACTCCTCCGTGTAGGCCACGGGGTCGACGATGTCGGCCTTGCCTGGCGCGTTGTCGTTGTTGGCCACGCCCACCTTGAGCGTGCCCGTCTCGCCGGTGGTGCGCTCCTCCAGCGTGAGCATCCACACCGCGCCCTGGTTGAGCGCGGGTGTCCAGCGCAGCGTGGCGGTGGCCTCGTCGAACGTGGCGCCCGCGGGCAGGTTCTTCACCCCGAAGCGCAGCCCGGCCTCCTTGAGGCCCGTCGAGCACGTCACCTGCGCGGCGAAGGCCTCGCCCTCCAGCACCCAGCGCGTGTCACCCGCGGTGGGCGCGCAGGCCCGCGGCGCCGTGCCCGCGTCCGGCGTCCCGGTGCCCGCGTCGGACTGCGAATCCGTTCCCGCGTCGGAGGAAGGCTGCGTGCCTCCATCCACCGTGCCCTCGTCGGACTGCGGGTGGGTGCCCGCGTCGGAGGCCGTGCCGGAGGGAATGCCGGTCGTGGGCGCCGAGGTGTCACCGCCGCCGCACGCCACCAGGGCGAAGCACGCCAGCCCCGCCAGTCCCCGCGTCCACCATCGCCTTGCTCGCACCGAGAATCATCCCCCTTGGGTCACGGCCCGCAGCAGACCGTGGAGGCAAGGGGTAGTCATCGTGCCGGAGTGCCGACACCCGCGCGTCAGGGCGATGTCGCACGCCCGACAGCGTCAACGTCAGTACGTCACGATCAAGCCAGCGTGCAGGCTGGAGTACGTCTCCTCGGCCGCTCCTCCGTTGTTCCAACCGGTGAGCGTACCGGGCCCGGAGAAACTGTCCTTGAAGTGCTCCAGGTGCCAGGCCACCTCGTAGCCGAACGGTCCCCAGATGTCCCCGGACACGCCCAGCTCCGCACTCCAGCCGAAGCTGGACACGGACGTGCCGTAGTCGCGGACCTCCAGCGCCCGCCGGCCCCCGTCCGCGTCCGGCGAGTGCCCCGGCTTGGGCGACAGCAGGAGCCCGCCCGACGCGTCCAGCCGCACCGAGCTGAACAGCGGCACGGACAGGTCCACCGCCACGGACGGGAACACACGGTGCGTGCCGGTCAGCGGGTTGTCCGTGGACTGCTCCACGTCGAACGCGCGCGTCTGGATGCCGGCGCGCGCGCCCACGTAACCCTGCTGCGGCCGCGTCGTGCCGAAGCGGAAGTAGTAGCGGTACATCGCCTGCGCGGTGAAGGCCGTGTCCGTGGCGGACACCTCGCGCACCGGCGTCTGGCCGCCGTCCCCGGTGAGCGTCACGTCGGAACTGGAAAAACCCCGCTGAGCCCCCAGCTTGAACCCCAGCCCGCGCAGCACCGACGTGGTGTCGCGCGCCAGGGGCAGCACCTCCACCTCCAGCGCCAGCCCCAGGTACGGATACGACGACGTGAAGTCCGAGGTGTCCCCGAGCTGATCCTCCTCCGGCAGCCTGTCGTACGCGCCGCAGCTGTCCACACCGGGCCGCGCGCAGTAGCGCCGCCACGTCGCTGTCAGTGACAGGTTGAGCCGCACCCAGGTGGGCGCGCCCACCTCCAGCGCCGGCTCCGCCTTCGCCCTGCCCGACGGTCCGTTGCCCAGCCGCAGCGACAGCCACGCCGGGGACTCCCGGGTGCCATGGAAGGCCGGCGGCGTCAGGACATCGGAGGCCGCCGCGGCCGGAGCCGACAGGGCTCCGACGAGGGCCAGGGTCCGCGGCAGTCCCGAGAGGACCCTCGCGCTTCGGGTGGTCGTCATGCTCCGGGCAGGTTCACCCAGCGCCGGGGCGAAGTCCAGGCTCGGGGCTCAGGCGTTCATCACGTGACCCACGCTGGCCGCGGAGGACACTGGCGCGGGCTGCGGGGTGAGCGAAGGCGAGGAATCCTGGGACACCACGGGAGCAGGCTGGGACTCCTGCGCACGCCCCAGGAAGTCGCGCCGGTAGATGCGCACCATGGCCATGAAGATGGACGCGATGAGCGGCCCCACCAGCAGGCCCATCATCCCGAACACCGCCAGTCCGCCGAACATGGACAGGAAGACGAGCAGCGGGTGCAGCGCCATGCGCGAGCCGCACAGCCGGGGGCGGATGACGTTGTCGATGCTGCCCACCAGGAACGTGCCCCACGCGAGCAGGAACACGCCCTCGCTCACCCGGTTCGCCGCGATGAGCACCACGCCAATGGGCCCCCACACGAGCGCGGTGCCACCCACCGGCACCAGCGCCACCAGCACCATGGCCGCGCCCCACACCCCGGCGTGCGGCACGCCCGCGATGAGCAGGCCCACGAAGCCCACCGCGCCCTGCACCAGCGCGGTGACGGTGTTGCCGTAGATGATGGCGTACGCGACGTCCGTGAACTCGTGGGAGAAGGCGTCGAAGTAGCGGCGCTCCAGGGGGATGAGCCGGGCCACCTCGTTCACCAGACGACGGCCGTCCAGGAAGAAGTAGTACATGGCGACCGTCATCAGGAACATGTTGACGAGCAGCTCCGTGCCGGCGCCCACCACGTCCGCGAGCAGCCCCGCGCCGCCCGACACCGCCGTCATCAGCAGGCGCTCCGTCTCCGAGCTCTCCGGATCGAAGTGCACGTAGCGGTCAAGGCCCCGGGGCAGGCTGTTGAGGAAGTGGTGGCGCAGGTCCACCTGATCCAACAGGTCCTGCGCCTGGCCCACGAACTGGAGCACCTCCCGGGCCACCATCCAGCCCACCAGCGCCAGCGGGGCCAGGATGAGCAGGAACACCGCGAGGGTGGACAGTCCGGCCGCCAGGGACTTGCGGCCCTGGAGCCGCCGGTCCAAGGAGTCCTGGATGGGCATGAACAGGACGACCAGGAAGCCGCCCAGCAGCACCGGCATCAGGAACGGCAGCAAGATGCGTGAAAAGAGAATCAGCGCGAGCGCGAACAGCCCCGCGAAGATGAAATTGGACCACCGCTTCGAATCGCCCGCCGTCACCGCCCCACCCCGTCCCCCAGAACGACTGCACGCAACGTAGGAATGGTTATTCCCACCAGGAAGTCCGCTCCTCCCTTCACCAAGAGGCCATCCATGACTTCTGGACGTTTCGTTCCCCTGGCAGCCGTCGCCACCGCGGTGGTGTGCAGCACCTTCCTGATGCTCGGTCCCGCCGGCTGCGACGAGAGCCAGAGCGTGGCCTGCTCCGACGACTGCCCCGCGGTGGAGGGCACGTATCCCCTGACGTTCCTGGGGGACGCGGGCCTGCCCAGCGAGTGCGTGAACCTGAACGTCCAGCCCCTGACGGACGGCGAGCTGCTGGCCATCCAGCGCACCGAGGGCGGCGTGCTCACGGGCACACTGAACGGGGTGGCGCTGACGGGTCAGGTGTACGCGACGGGCGCACTGATCCTGACCGGCATGCCGCTGCCCAGCAACGACGGCGGGGTGAGCACCTTCCTCAGCATCACCGCGACCCACACCGGCGGACCCGAGGACGGCGGCATGGGCAGCAGCCTGTCCGGGAACTTCACCAGCCAGTTCTCGCGCATCCAGGGGACCAGCGCCCTCAGATGCAACCTGGCGCGCCCCTTCACGGCGACCCGGCAGTGAAGCCAGGGCCGCCGGGAGCGGCGCCAGGGAAGACGAACTACTTCTTCTTGCCTTCGGCGGCGGCGGCCTTGGCGGCTTCCTTCTGCTTCTTGATCCGCTTCTTCCAGTGCTGACGGATCTTCATCTGCACTCGGCGGTGCTTGCTCTTGCTGTTGGCCATGTGGGTGGCTCCTGGTCTCCGGAATGGAGCAAAGGGGGGCTTACCTATCAGAAGCCTACGGGCTCCCGGAAGAGGAACCCTCGGGGTCCCCCGGGTCGGGGGCCTGGGCTGCCTCCGGCGAGGGCCCGGGCCCCCCGTCCGGCGGGGGCTCGTTGGGGGCC
>NZ_RAWN01000292.1:0-8772 GCF_003668895.1 Corallococcus sp. AB045 | reverse complement strand
GGCTGGAGTCGGGGTGGGTGAGCGGGCTTCTGGCGGGCGCGGGACTCGCGCTGCTGCTGGTGCCGGGTGCGCTGCGCGGGCGCATGGGGTGGGGTGACGTCAAGCTGATGGCGGGCGTGGGCTGCGTGCTGGGCTTTCCCACGGTGCTCGCCGCGGCGGCCTTCATCTCGCTTACGGGCGCGCTGCAGGCCATCGTCACGCTGCTGTGGCAGGGGGCCGTCTGGGACACGCTGGCGGCGGTGGCCCGTCGCTGGGCGGTGCGGATGAAATGGATGCGCGAGGAAACCTCGCCCGCTCCCGCGCGACACATCCCCTACGGCGTCTCCATCGCGCTCGGGACTTTCTGGGCCATGTGGTGGCAGCAACAACATCTGGGATAGCGCGCCGTCAGGCCGGGCGCGCGCACGCAAGAAGGGGATTCACACGATGTCCACTCGCTTCACGCAAGCCCTGGCGCTCGGCGCCCTCGTCACCCTGGTGGCCAGTGCCCCCGCCCTGGCCCAGGAGGGCAGCTCCGTCAGCCTGGGTGTGGGTACCCAGAAGGTGCTCACCATTCCCGGCCTCAGCCGCGTCGCGCTGGGAGATCCGTCCATCGCCGAGGTGAAGACGCTCGGCACCGGCCAGCTGCTCGTCACCGGTAACGCCGAAGGCAAGACGACGCTGCTCGTCTGGAAGTCCTCCGGTCAGCGCATCAGCTACCTGGTGACGGTCCGCAAGCAGGACCCCAACGAGGTCATCTCCGAAATCAAGCGCCTCCTCGGTGAGATTGAAGGCGTGTCCGTGCGCATGGTGGGTGACCGCATCTACCTGGACGGTCAGGCCTACACCACGCAGGACGCGGACCGCATCGAGCAGGTGGTGAGCCTGTACCCGAACGTGAAGTCGTTCGTGAAGATCGCCCCCAACGCCAAGAAGCTCGTCGCCCAGAACCTGAACGCGGCCTTCCAGAAGGCGGGCCTGAAGAACGTGCAGGCCAACGTGGTGGGCGCGACCATCTTCCTGGAGGGCTCCGTGGAGAGCCAGCAGGACCTCCAGAAGGCGGAGCTGATCACCAAGGCCATCGGTGAGAAGGTGGAGAACCTGCTCGTCGTCGGCATCAAGCGGATGATCCTCTCCGAGGTCCAGTTCGTCGAAATCCGCCGCAACAGCCGCGACCGCTACGGCATCAAGTACCCCACGGACATCACCGGTACGCTGACCGCCACCGCGACGCTGAACAAGGCGCTCATCCCCTCCGGCGACGCCATCTCCAACCTCGTGATGGGCGCGACGGGCGGCTCCGACCTGAGCATCGGCTTCCAGGCCAACGACGGTTACGGCCGCCTGCTGGCGCAGCCCAAGCTGGTGTGCGCCAGCGGTGAGAAGGCGGAGTTCCTCGCCGGCGGCGAGGTGCCCATCCCCCTCATCACCAACACGCAGTTCACGGTGGAGTACAAGCAGTACGGCGTCATCCTGAACATCCGCCCCACCGCGGACCGCAACGGCAACATCCAGACGGAGGTGGAGGCGGAGGCCTCCGAAATCGACACCTCCGTGTCCGTGTCCTTCGGTGGTTCGTCCGCCATCCCGGGCTTCCGCACCCGCAAGGTCAAGACGAACGTCACCGTGCGCCACGGTGAGACCATCGTGCTGTCCGGCGTGTTCAGCCACGACGAGCAGAAGGCCGTCGCGAAGCTGCCGGGCTTTGGTCACATCCCCATCGTGGGTGAGCTGTTCAAGAACCGCGCGTTCGACACCACCAAGCGCGAACTGGTGATCTTCGTCACCCCGCGCATCGTGAACCCGGACTCGGACAAGGTCCGCAGCATCATCGAGGACGTGAAGACCCGCTACAAGCAGGCCCGCTCCGAGGTGAACTTCAACATCTTCGACTGACGGCCTTTCGGCGCCTTCACGTCGGATCCGGTCCGGGCAGCAGGCGGGCGAGCGTCGCAGGAGTCTTTGAGGTCGTTGGAGGGCTTGGTAGCATCCCGGCCCATGTTTCTCATCACGCTGACGGAGAAGGGCGGCGGTTCGGAGCAGCGGGAGTACCCCAAGAACGAGATCACGATCGGCCGGATTGCTGGCAACGACATCGTGCTCGCCAAGGGGAACGTCTCCAAGACCCACTCCCGCATCGTCGAAAAGGACGGCCGCTTCATCATCGTGGACATGAAGTCCACGAACGGCACCTTCGTGAACGGCAAGAAGATCGCCGGTCCCATGGTGCTGAAGCCGACCGACCAGGTCTCCATCGGCGACTACATCCTCAACGTCGAGGCGCTGGCCGACGAGCCCGCTGACGAGGGCTACGACGAGGAGCAGGGCGACGAGGCCTACGAGGAGGAAGAGGCCTACGAGGAGGAGGAGCCCTACGAGGAGGAGGAGGCGCCCGCCCCCGCGCCTCCCAGCCGCATGCCCGCGTCCATGGCCGCGGCCATGGCGAAGAACAAGCGCAAGGTGGACCCCCGGTTGGAGCGCTACTCGCGGCTCCAGAAGGAGATCCACGACCGGCTCATCGAGTACCTGGACCTGCGCCGCATGGACATGGACCGGCTCGGGGACGAGGAACTCTGGCGCCGCACCGAGAAGGCCATCCGGGACATCATCGACCAGATGGAGGCGGACCAGGAGCTTCCCGGGGACGTGGACCGGGAGGAGCTGCTCACCGACGTCATCAACGAGGCGCTGGGCCTGGGGCCCCTGGAGGCGTTCCTCGCGTCGGAAGAGATCAGCGAGATCATGGTGAACCACGCCAACCAGATCTACATCGAGCGCAAGGGCAAGCTGACCCTGTCGGAGAAGACGTTCTCCTCCAACCAGGCGGTGCTCGGTGTCATCGAGCGCATCGTGGCGCCCATTGGCCGCCGCATCGACGAATCCAGCCCGCTGGTGGACGCGCGCCTCAAGGACGGCAGCCGCGTGAACGCCATCATCCCGCCGCTGGCGCTCAAGGGCCCCTGCATCACCATCCGCAAGTTCAAGAAGGACGCGCTGAAGATCCAGGATCTCATCAAGTACAAGACCGTCACCGCGCAGATGGCCGAGTTCCTGGAGATGTGCGTGACGGCCCGGCGCAACATCGTCATCTCCGGCGGCACGGGCTCCGGGAAGACGACGACGCTGAACATCATCAGCTCGTTCATCCCGGAGGGTGAGCGCATCATCACGGTGGAGGACGCGGCGGAGCTTCAGCTGCCGCAGGACCACTGGGTGCAGCTGGAGAGCCGCCCGCCCAACCTGGAAGGCAAGGGCGCCATCACCATCCGCGAGCTGGTGAAGAACTGCCTGCGCATGCGGCCGGACCGCATCGTGGTGGGCGAGTGCCGCTCCGGTGAGACGCTGGACATGCTCCAGGCCATGAACACCGGCCACGACGGTTCGCTCACCACGCTGCACGCGAACACGCCGCGTGACGCGATTGCCCGGCTGGAGACGATGGTGCTCATGTCCGGCATGGAGCTGCCGGTGAAGGCCATCCGCGAGCAGATCGCCAGCGCCGTGCACCTCATCGTGCAGCAGACGCGCTTCTCCGACGGCTCCCGCAAGATCTGCTTCATCACCGAGGTGTCCGGCATGGAGGTCGACATCGTGACCCTGCAGGACATCTTCTATTACAAGCAGGACGGCTTCACGGAAGACCACAAGGTGCGCGGACGCTACGTGGCGTCAGGCTTCGTCCCGAAGTTCTACGACGAGCTCCAGCGCAAGGGCATCCCCGTGAACATGAGCATCTTCCGCGAGGACTGACGCGCCCATGCCTACCCTGGTCGTCCGTCACCCTGACGGCACTGAGCACGAGCACGAGATCGCGGGCGAGCTGAAGATCGGCCGCCAGCAGGGCAATGACCTGGTCCTCACGGAAGGCGGCGTGTCGCGGCAGCACGCGCGCGTCTACGTGGAGGGCGGCACCGTCTACGTCGAGGACGGAGGCAGCCAGAACGGCACCTTCGTGGACGGCGAGCGCATCGAGGGGCCCACGGCGCTGACGCCGGCCTCGCAGGTGCTGCTGGGCGACTACGAGATGAAGCTCAAGGGCAATGCCCGGAGCACCAGCGGCCGCCGCGCGGCGACGCCTCCGCCCGGTGATCCCGCGACGCTCGCGGACGCGCCCGTGAAGGGCACGCGCGCCATGCCCAGCATCCGCGCCAAGGCCACGCAGAACGGGGCCGCGAAGCCCGAAGGCGCGCTGGCGAGGCGGCCCGCGCGCTCCACGGGCGCGGGGGCCGCGGCGGCGGGCGCGAGCTCGGGTCCGATGCTCAAGGGCATGACGGGGCCGTGGGCGGGCAAGTCCTATCCCATCAACGGCACGGTGCTGGTGGGCCGGGCGCCTCCGGCGGCGGTCATCCTGGATGACGACTCCGTGAGCCGGAAGCACGCGGAGGTGAAGCGCGAGGGTTCCGGCGTGCTCGCGCGCGACCTGGGCAGCGCCAACGGCACCCTGCTCAACGGCGAATTGCTGGGCGAGGAGTTCGTCGACCTTCAGCCCGGGGACGTCCTCCAGTTCGGCGTGGTGGAGATGACCTACGAGGCCTCCGACACGCCCGCGCGCCGTCCGGGCACGGGCGCGGCGCCGGCCCGTCGTGGGGGCAGGGCGGCACCCGAGGCGGACAAGAAGCGCAAGCTGCTGGTGGTCGCGGGCGGCGTGGTGGCGCTGCTGGCGGTGGCGGCGGTGGTGAAGACCTCTATCGGTGGGCCGCCGAAGACGCAGAAGACGGGGCCCGCCGCGCCGCTGGATCCCGCGCAGCAGGTGCAGGAGTTCCTCAGCGAGTGCCGCTCCTACTCCTCCAATGAGACGGGGGCTCCCGACTGGGGCCGCGCCGAAAAGGCGTGCGAGCAGGCGCTGGACATGGACCCCATCAACGCCGAGGCGAACACCCTCGTGCGGCGCATCAAGCTGGAGAAGGAGGCCTTCGACAACTTCGAGGCCGCGAAGAAGTCCATCGAACTCAACCGCGAGAAGGACGCCCTGGAGTACCTGCGCAAGATTCCGAAGGAGAGCGAGTACTTCCGCCGCGCCCGCTCCAAGGCGAAGGAGACGGCCGAGCAGTTCGTGGAGCGCGCGAAGTTCGACTGCAATCGCTACCTGAACAACTCGCAGTGGGGCCCTGCGGTGCAGCGCTGCCAGCAGTACATGGAAGTGTGGTGCCAGAAGCAGAGCAAGGAGGACCTGGAGCCGCCCATCGGTCAGACGCTCCGCCTGGAGGGTGGCCTGCGCAAGAACGACTGGCGCCCCAAGGACGCCATGTTCGTGAAGTTCCTGGTGGCCCGCTTGCGGGTGGACCGCAGCGCCCAGCCGTGGTCGTGCCCGGTGTCCGACATCCTCCAGGAGGACGGGCTGGGCGTGGACCAGGCCAGCGAGGTGCGCGCGATGTTCGCCAAGCGCTACGCCCCGAAGCTCGTCCAGGCGGCGATGATGGACTACTGGACCGGCCGCGGCAGCGAGGCAATGGCGACGCTGCAGAAGCTGCGCGCGAAGGAGGACCAGGCGCAGTTCCACCAGCTGGCGGACGACCTCATCCGCGACGTGTCCAACGTGGATCAGCTCTTCAAGACGGGCGAGAGCGCGATCACCAACGAGGACCCCGAGCGCGCGGTGGCGCCGTTCAAGGACGCGCTGGCGACGGACAAGCGCATCATGGCGGAGTTGGCGGAGTCGCACCTGTCCTTCTACCGGAAGAACATGTTCCAGGACCTGGCGGCCGCCGCCTATCTGCGCGGCAAGCACTTCGCCGACCGCGAGGATCGCCGCCGCGGCTGCCGCGTCTGGAAGATGGGCTTCGACTTCTACAAGGGCAACACGAACCTGAACCGCGTGGTGGCCTTCTGCTCCACGCAGGCGCAGAACGCGTTGAACAGCGCGGGCAGCTGCTCGGACTTCCAGGCGGTGGAGGACTACGCCGTGCCGGGTGACGGCATCGCCGAACAGATGGCCACGAAGAAGGCCGAGCTGAAGTGCCGCTGAGCGGCGCTCCGGTGCGGGGCTTCATGGACAGACAGCGGTAGGCGCGCTAGGGACGGGGGATGGCCGACACCAGCCCCCCGCGCTCCGAGCGCCGTCTGGCGCTCTTTGACGCCTCTGGCTTCATCTTCCGCGCCTACCACGCCATCCCCCCACTCACGACGAGCAAGGGGGTGCCGACCAACGCGGTGCTGGGCTTCACCCGCATGGTGCTCAAGGCCCTGCAGGAGCTGAAGCCCACGCACGTGGCGCTCGCGTTCGACAAGTCCGGCCGCGTGGAGCGTCAGAAGATCGACCCCACGTACAAGGCGAACCGCAAGGCGCCGCCGGAAGACCTGACGCCCCAGTTCCCGCTCATCCGCAAGGTGGGGGACGTGCTGAACCTGCCTTCGCTGGACGCGGAGGGCTGGGAGGCGGACGACGTCATCGGCACGCTGGCGCTGCAGGCGAAGGCGGAGGGCTACCAGGTACTGGTCGTCACCAGCGACAAGGACTTCATGCAGATCGTCGACGAGGACATCACCCTCTTCGACCCCGCGAAGAACAAGCGCATCGGCATCGCGGACGTGCAGGAGAAGATGGGCATCCTGCCCAAGCAGGTGCGCGACTTCCTGGCCCTGGTGGGCGACGCGGTGGACAACGTCGCGAAGGTGCCCGGCGTGGGCGACAAGACGGCGGTGGAGCTGCTCCACCAGTTCGGCGACGTGGAGACGCTGCTCGCGCGCGTGGAGGAGGTGAAGAAGCCGAAGATCCGCGCGGCGCTGGAGTCCCACCGCGAGAGCCTGGCGCGCGCCAAGCAGCTCGTCACCTTCAACACCGGGCTGCCTCTGGGCGTGAAGCTGGACGAGCTGATCCGCCGCGCTCCGGACGCCACGCGCGCGCGGGATTTATTCACGGAGCTGGAGTTCTTCGCGCTCCTGCGCGACCTGCCCGCGGAGGAGGCCCCGGCCCGGCCGGACGTGGCGCCGCTCGCCACCACCACCACTCTCGTCACCACCGAGGCGGAGCTGAAGGCGCTGGCGGACGCGGCGAAGGCCGCCGGGGCCCTCACCCTGGTGCCCGCCTTCGAGGGCATGCCCTTCGCGGCGCCGCTGGTGGGCCTGGGCGTGGCGCTGCCGGACGGCTCCACGCGCTATGTACCGCTCAGGCACCAGCAGCTGGGCGCCACGCAGGTGCCGGTGGCGGCCTTCACGGCGGCGATGAAGGACGTGATCGCGGACGCGGCGGTGAAGAAGGGCGGCCACGACCTCAAGGCGCTCACGCTGGTGCTGGCCAATGAAGGGCTGCCGCTGGAGGGCGCCCACGACGACGTGGAGCTGCTCAGCTACCTGCTCAACCCGTCGCGCAGGGAGCACGCGTTGGCGGACCTGGCGCGTGAACGGCTGCGCTCGGAGCTGCCCGCGCTGCCCGCGTCGGTGGAGGGCAAGAAGGGGCGGCCGCTGGCGGACCACGGGCCGGAGGAGGTGGCCGCGGCGTACGCGGTGCGCGCGGACGCGGCGCGCAGGATGGTGCCGGAGCTGTGGAAGGAGCTGGAGCTGGGCGGGCTCTCGGAGCTGGCGCGCACGCTGGAGCTGCCGCTCCTGCCCGTGCTCGCGCGCATGGAGCGCGAGGGCGTGAAGCTGGACGTGGCGGAGCTGGGCCGCACCTCTGAACGCGTGGACGTGGAGGTGAAGACGAAGGAGGCCGAGTGCCACCAGGCCGCGGGCCACGTCTTCAACCTGGGCTCCAACCCGCAGCTGGCGCAGGTGCTCTACGAGGAGCAGAAGCTGCCCATCCTCAAGCGCGGCAAGACGGGCCCGTCCACGGACCAGGAGGTGCTGGAGAAGCTGGCGGAGGAGCACAACAGCGTGCTCGCGCGCGCGCTCATCGAGTACCGGAGCCTGTCCAAGCTCAAGAGCACCTACCTGGACACGCTGCCCACGCTGGTGGCGAAGGACGGGCGCATCCACACCACGTACCACCAGGCGGCCACCGCCACCGGCCGGTTGTCCTCGTCCGACCCGAACCTGCAGAACATCCCCGTGCGCACGGAGCTGGGGCGTGAAATCCGCCGCGCCTTCGTGGCGGACGCGGGGCACCAGCTGGTGAGCGCGGACTACTCGCAGATTGAGTTGCGGCTGCTGGCGCACATCGCGGAGGACCCGGTCCTCATCGATGCCTTCCGCAACGACGAGGACATCCACAGCCGCACGGCGGCGGAAGTCTTTGGCGTGGACCCCAAGGACGTGGACCGCGAGCAGCGCCGCGTGGCGAAGATGGTGAACTTCGGCATCGCGTACGGCCTGTCCGCGCACGGCCTGTCCACGCGCCTGGGCATCTCCCAGGAGAACGCGCGCGACGTCATCGAGCGGTACTTCATCCGGTACGCCGGCATCCGCCAGTACCTGGAGGACACCGTGGAGAAGGCGCGCAAGGTGGGCTACGTGGAGACGCTCTACGGCCGCCGCCGCCTGATGGGGGACCTGCTCTCCAAGAACCGGGCGGTGGCCCAGGCCGCCGAGCGCGCCGCCATCAACATGCCCATCCAGGGCACCGCCGCGGACCTGATGAAGAAGGCCATGCTGGCCGTGGACGTCGCGCTCCGGGAGCAGAAGCTGAAGACGCGCGTGCTCCTCCAGGTGCACGACGAACTGCTCTTCGAGGCGCCGGACGCGGAGGTGGAGGCCGTGAAGGCCCTGGCCGTGAAGAGCATGGCCTCCGTCGCCGAGCTGAAGGTGCCGCTCAAGGTGGACGTGGGCGCGGGGAAGAGCTGGGCGGACGCGCACTGAGCACAAAAAAATGCGGGAGAGCGCCCACCCCCGTAGGCGCCCTCCCGCAGCCCATCCCCATTC
>NZ_RAWN01000291.1:0-8785 GCF_003668895.1 Corallococcus sp. AB045 | reverse complement strand
GGCGGGGAAGCAGGGGAGGGGGACGCGCCTTGCGCGAACACCGGCCCGGACAGGCCAGCGCTCAGCAGCGCGAGGAGACGGAAGGTGGCGGATGCGACGCGCACGGTACGACCTCGGAAGGCGGCTCTGCCCGACGGCACGAGGTCATACCATCCTTTGCCGGGGGCTGCCCGGTGGGGGGTAGCCCGCCGGGCAGGACAGCAGGCGGAGTGTCAACCGCCCTTGCGCAGCTCGGTGAGGACCAGCTTGGCCACGGCCTTGAGCGTGTCGAACACGCCCACGCCCGTGGGCGCCACGGCCTGGTACTCCGGGATGTTCCGCGGGTTGAGCGCCTTGCGCATCTCCTCCACGGTCACCGCGTTGGGCAGGTCGCGCTTGTTGTACTGCACGACGTACGGAATCTTGTTCAGGTCGTAGCCCTGCTCCGCCAGGTTGATGCGCAGGTTCTCCAACGACTCCATGTTGGCTTCCATGCGCTCAATCTGGCTGTCGGCGACGAACACCACGCCGTCCACGCCCTTGAGGATGAGCTTGCGGCTGGCGTCGTAGAACACCTGGCCGGGCACCGTGTAGAGGTGGAAGCGCGTCTTGAAGCCGCGGATCTCACCGAGCGACAGCGGCAGGAAGTCGAAGAAGAGCGTGCGGTCCGTCTCCGTGGAGAGGGAGATCAGCTTGCCCTTCGTGTCCGCCGCGGTCTTGTTGTAGATGTACTGAAGGTTGGTCGTCTTCCCGCAGAGACCCGGCCCGTAATAGACAATCTTGCAGTTGATTTCGCGGGATGAGTAATTGATGAAGGACATGGCTTCCCGGGTTACTCGCTGAAGAGGTTGTCGATATCGTCGTCGGAGATCTCGGCGAACGGCGAACCGGCTCCGGGGCTGTCGGTCTTCTTCACGAGGCTTTCGAAGATCTTCGTCAGCTCGTCGCTGGCCTTCTTGATGCGCAAGCGCACCAGACCCAGGCTCGTGCGGTTGTCGAAGATGACGACCAGCACCACGCGGCTGCCCACGATGGTCATGTAGAGGCTGTCCTTCGCCCCTTCATGGAACTGGTTGGGGAACTCGTTCTCCCCGATCAGCTTCGCCAGACCACCCATGGCGGCCACGTTTCCGGCCGTCAGCGACGCGAGCGACGTGGTGTCGATGTTCTGCGTCTGGCCGGCCGAGGAGATGAGCTGGCCGTTCTTGTCGACGAGGAAGACCACCTTCGCGTTCGCGTCCTTGGTGAGCCGGTCGCAAACGGCGTTGATCTTGGTGAACTCCTCTTCGTACATCACCAGTTGCGTGCCCATGGGCGTATGCGCTCCTCAGCGTTCGCTCGCCCCGCGCACGGCGGCGCTCCGATGTTTCTGGAGTGAATCCCGGAGGTTAGACGAGGCGCTACCGACCGCCGTCATGCTTAGCAAAGCAGTTCCACTCCAGCAAGAAGCCAGCCGTGATCCGCGCCGCTTCTTGAAGGAATGACGGCTTCGCGGGTTGGGACACCTGCCCCTCTTCTCTATACTCTCCCGGGCCTTGCGCCGCCCGAGCCCCCTCACCGACATCCTCCCGCGCCTCGTCGTCCTCGTCCTGGCGCTCGCCTGTACCGGGGCCGCCCGTGCGCAGGCCCCCGAGTCCGAGCGCGCCTCGTTGCGCCTTCGTTACGGCCTGTCCTCCCGCCAGGGTGAGCAGGTGGATGTAGGGCCCGGGCTCACCTACAGCGGCCTGACGCCGAACGACGTGGCGCTGACGTTGATGGGCTGGGCGGGGACGTACCTGGGTGGACAGGTGGATCTCCAGCGCGAGGCCTTCGAGCTGCGGGACGCGTCGTCGCGCGTGACGGGCGGCAGCCTGGTGCGCGGCTCGCTGGGGCCGCGAGGGCGGTTGTTCCTGGGGCCGGTGCGGCTGGAGCTGGGCGCGGGCTACGGCTTCGCGCAGCTGCCGCTGTTCGGCGGGTTCACCTATGCGCCGGTGTTGCAGCGGGGGGTGCGGCACTCGGCGCTGATTTCAGGTCGGGTGCTGGTGGCGCTGCCGGCGCAGCTTCAGTTGGAGGCGCGAGGCGAGGTGCCGCTGACGCTCTCCGCGCACGCGGCGGACGGGCTGAAGGCGTCGTCGTCCGGCTACGTGGTGGGCGCGGCGCTGTCGTATCCGGTGGTGCGCAGGGACGGCTGGACGGGGCTCCTGCTCCTGGACGTGCAGCAGGCGCACGACACGATGGAGCTGGAGGACAGCGGCCTGCGCTCCGAGCAGCGGATGCGCCGCATTGGCCTGGGCTTCGAGGTGGTGCTGGGCAGTGTGGGCCGGACGTCGCGGCCCGTGGGCCCGCGCCAGGCCTTCGTCGCGCTGAGCGTGGTGGACGCGGAGACGGGCGCACCGCTTCCGGGCGCGCACGTGCGCGTGCCCTCCTTGAAGACGCCGGGCACGGACGAGGAACTGGTCGCGGACGCGCAGGGACAGCTGAGGGTGCTGCTCCCCGAGGGCGCGCAGTCCACGCAGGCGAGCGTGGACGGCTATGAGGACGCGACGGCGGTCGCCACCGTCAGCGGTGATGCCACGGAGAGCGCGCCGGTCCAGCTCCGCCTGAGCAAGAAGGCGCCGAAGACGGGCTCCCTCAAGGTGAAGGTGGTGCAGGGCAAGGACAGCGCGCCGGTTGTGGACGTGCAGGTCGTCTCTGGCTCCGCGCAGCTGCGCACGAACAAGGCCGGCGAGGTGCTGCTGGAGGGGCTGGAGCCGGGGCCCGTGGCCGTGGCGATGTCCGCGCCGGGCTTCCGCCCCTCGGAAGAGGCCGCGGTGGTGGTGGCGGGGCAGACGTCGGAGCTGGTGGTGGTGCTGTCGCAGGACCGCAAGGGCGAGCTGGCCACGCTGGTGGGCCAGGTGCGCAGCGCGCGCAGCGGCCAGCCCCTGGTGGCGACGGTGATCATTCCCCAGGCGAAGGTGCGCACGCGCACGGACAAGAGCGGCGCCTTCACCGCGCGCGTCCGTGGCGGCACGTACCGCATCACCCTGTCCGCGCCGGGGCACGTGACCCAGACGAAGATGGTCACCGTGCGCGAAGGCGAGCAGGCCATTCTCAACGTTGATCTGTTCCCGAGGGGCCGGTGAGTCGCGCGGCAGTGCCGCGACGCGCCCGTCCGTCGTCGTCGAGGTTTCAGTGAGTCCTGTCCGCATCCTGGCGCTGTCGCTGCTCGTCCTCCTCTCCGGCTGTTCGGGGTGTGAACGCGAGGAGGCGCCAAAACCTCCGCCAGTGGTGGAGGTGGACGCGGGGGCCGTCGTTCCCATTGGACGCCTGGAAGGGCTGTCCGGCGACGTGCGCCTGGAGCGCGGCGGCAAGGTGGGGCCGGCGGTGGAGGGGCCGCTGCTCGCGGGCGACGCGGTGGAGACCGGTGAGAGCGGATCCGCGACGGTGCGCTTCCCGGGCGACCGGACGGTGGAGGTGGGCAGCGAGGGCCGGTTCGCGGTGGGCTCGGACGCGACGGGCATCGTGATGAAGGTGGAGCGCGGCATCGTGCTGTCGCGCGTGCCCGCGGGCGGGAAGGCGGACAGCGCGGGCTCCAAGGTGACGTTGAACATCCTCACCCCCTTCGGCCTCACGCGCGTGGGGCCGGATCCGTCGGAGGTGAAGGTCGCGGTGGCGGAGGACTCGGCGCGGGTGGAGGTGAAGCTGGGCGCCATCGAGCTGGTCTCCAAGGACGGCAAGACGCTGCGCGCGGCGCAGGGCGACGCGGTGGACCTGACCCGCGAGCGCGCGCAGGTGACGCCCGCGGCCCCGCGTGTCGTGGAGCTGGCGCCCATCCCGGTGACGGTGCGCGCGACCTCGGGCGTCGCGGAGGTAAAGGCGAAGGACACGGGCCGCTGGCGCAAGGTGCGCCGCGAGGGCGAGGTGCTGGCCTTTGGCGACGGCGTGCGGACGAAGGGCGGCGAGGCGGTGCTGTCCCTCAAGGACAGCGGCACGGTGCTGACGCTCGCTCCAGGCGCGGAGGCGGTGCTGGAGAGCGCGGGACAGCAGGGCACCGTCGACGAGGCGCGCGTCAACCTGCTCCAGGGTCTGTTGGCCGTGCAGCTCGCCATGGGACGCGAGAGCCGCGTGGTGCTGCCGGGGATGACGGTGGAGTCCGGCGGAGGCGCGAGGTTGGAGATCCGCCGCACCGACGCCGGCATGCAGGTTGCGGCGCACACGGGCGACGTGACGCTGCGGCGGGGCGAGGCGCGGCAGGAGCTGCGCGCCGGTGAGCGCGCCACCGTGGGCACGGATGGCAACGCGAAGGTGGAGCCGCTGGAGGCGGCGGTGGTCGCGGTGGGCCCGGGCGACGGCACGGAGGTCTACCACCGGGGCCTTGCGGAGGTGGCGCTCACCTGGGAGGGCGAGGGCGACGCGGTGGTGGAGGCGGCGCAGGACGCGGCCTTCAAGCGCCCGGTGCTCTGGGGGCGCGTGCACCGCGCTTCCGTCAACGTGTCCGCGCTGGCGAAGGGCACGCTGTACTGGCGGGCGCGCAAGGAGGACGGCACGCAGGTGGCGGCGGGCAGCGTCCACTTCGCTCCGGAGTCCCCCACCAGCTCGCTGGCGCGCGTGCGCAACGTGGTGCCGGAGGGGCCGGAGAAGACGACCATCTTCTACCAGGACAAGCCCCCGGCGGTGACGTTCACCTACGGCGAGGAACCGCAGGCCCGTAGCTATCGCGTGGCGGTGTACAAGGCAGGCTCGTTGGCGACGCCAGTGGTGCAGCGCACGGTGTCGGAGCCGCGCGCTGCGTTGGAGGCGGGACAGCTGGGCGAGGGCAGCTACCTGTGGTCCGTCACGCCGCTGTCGCAGGCGGGCGCGGCCCTCAAGGGCGGGCGGATGAACAAGCTGGAGCTCGTCTATGACAACTCGGTGGTGGGGCTGGTGGTGGACAGCCCGCGCCAGGGTGTGCCGGCGGCGGAGAAGGTGCGGGCTGCGGGTGTGGCGCCCGTGAACGCTCGCCTGTCCATCAACGGACGGGCCGTGCCCCTGGACGCCAAGCACCGCTTCGATACCTGGGTGGCCCCCATGGGAATGCCCCCCCTGCTGGTGTTTAAGATGACGCGTCCCGGTGCCCCGGACGTACTCACGGTGCGCACCCTGAAACCGCGAGGACCTTGAGGGATGGCACAGACCAGCGTTCCCATTCCGGATCCCGCCGGCGCATCCGCCGCGACGCTCCTCCAGCCGTATGGGCAGTACGTGCTCGTGCGCAAGCTGGCCGAGGGTGGCATGGCGGAGATCTTCCTCGCCAAGCTACTGGGCGCGGACGGCTTCGAGCGCAACGTGGTGCTCAAGCGGATGCTGCCGGCGCTGTCGGCCATCCCGGACTTCGTGGAGATGTTCCGCGACGAGGCGCGGCTCGCGGCGAAGCTGTCGCATCCGCACATCGTGCAGATCCACGAACTGGGCTTCACGGACGGCTGCTACTACATCTGCATGGAGTACCTCGCGGGCGAGGACTTCTCCACGACGCTGCGGCTCGCGGGCCGGCGCCGCCAGTACGTGCCGCTGCCGGTGGTGATGCGGGTGCTCATCGACGCGGCGCGAGGCCTGCACTTCGCGCACACCTTCACCAACGAGCAGGGCCAGCCACTGCACGTGGTGCACCGGGACGTGTCGCCGTCCAACCTGTACGTGACGTACCAGGGCCAGGTGAAGGTGCTGGACTTCGGCATCGCCAAGGCCGAGTCGCGCCTGGTCCAGACGCGCACGGGCGTGGTGAAGGGCAAGTACATCTACATGGCGCCGGAGCAGGCGCAGGGGAAGGAGGTCGACCACCGCGCGGACGTCTTCTCCCTGGGGGTCAGCCTCTACGAGGCCGTCACGCACGTGCGGCCCTTTTCCCGCGAGAACGACCTGGCGGTGCTCAACGCGCTGTTGCAGGGCGAGTTCGAGAAGCCGCGCGCGCTGAGGGCGGACCTGCCGGAGGGCCTGGAGGCCATCATCCTCAAGGCCATGGCGTTCAAGCCGGAGGACCGGTACGCGACCGCGGACGAGTTCGCGGATGCACTGGAGGCCTTCGCGGCGGAGTTCCAGGGCGGAGCCGCGAGCGCCCCGACGCTGGGCACGTTCCTGCGCAACCACTTCGGCGAGGAGCGCGTCACGGAGAAGACGCGCATCCCCACGCTGGCCACGCTCACCGCCGCGCGTCCGACGGACCCCGAGTTCGCGGCCATCTCGCCGCCCGTCGCCGGCGCTGGGACCCACACCTACGGGCAGCAGGTGTCCCGTCCGAGCAGCACGGGCGTGAGGGCGCTGACCTCGCAGAACAAGGCGGCCCCCGTGCAGGCACTGGCTCCCGAACCGGGGGTCGTGCAGAGCGCGCCTGTGGCGAAGCCCGCGTCCCGGCGCTGGCTCCTGGGCGTGGTGGGGGGCCTGGGGCTGGTGGCAGCGGGCGTGGCGTTCGTCGTCGCGCGGCCCGGTGGCACCGCGACCAACGTCACGCCTCCGCCTCCGGCACAGCAGGCCGTCGCGCCCGTGGCGAATGGGACTCCAGCGGCTCCGGCCCAGGGCTCACAGGCTCCGGAACAGCAGGCCGCCGCGGGCATGCAGGGACAGGGCGCACCCACGGGGGCGCAGGACCAGGGGCCTGAAGGCACCGCGCCTGGGGCCGTGCCGGACGACACGCCGGGCGGTGACGCGGTGGCGACGTCCGTCACGGATTCGCGCCCCGTGGACGACGGGGCGGAGGACACGTCCCATCGCAAGGGGGGGAAGAAGCCGGCGGTGAAGGAGCCCGTGTCGCTGGGCATCGACGACATCCAGCGCGTGGTGTCCGGCGGCCGCTCGAAAATCACCGGCTGCTTCGAGCGCTACAAGTCCGACCTGCCGGCGGCCTCGGGCGAGGTGCAGGTGGAACTCACCATCGTGTCCTCGGGCAAGGTGCGCGCGGGCACTCGCGGACCGCTGGCGTCCACGGCGGTGGGCCGCTGCCTGGAGACGCAGGCCCAGAGCCTGCGCTTCCCGGTGCACCGCGACCAGGAGGTCACGGTGTTGATGCCGTTCTCGTGGAAGGTGACGCAGTAGCCGGTGCGGCGGCTTTTCCGTCCCGCGTTCAGCGCGCGGGACGGGCCAGCGCCGTCACAGGTCTCGGCGGGCGGACAGTGCCTTGGCGAGCGTGGCCTGGTCCGCGAACTCCAGGTCGCCGCCCATGGGCAGGCCCTGGGCGATGCGCGTCACCCGCAGGCCCATCGGCTTGAGCAGCCGCGTGAGGTAGAGCGCGGTGGCTTCACCCTCGATGTCCGGGTTGGTGGCGAGGATGATCTCCTCCACCCGGCTGTCGTTGAGGCGCAGCAGCAGCTCCTTGATGCGCAGCTGCTCCGGGCCCACGCCTTCCAGCGGGGACAGCACGCCGTGCAGCACGTGGTAGCGGCCCTTGAACTCGCGGGTGCGCTCCAGCGCCATCAGGTCCGAGTACGTCTCCACCACGCACAGGGCGCGCTCGTCGCGGCGGTTGTCGCGACAGAAGCCGCACAGCTCCGAGTCGGTGAGGGAGAAACAGCGCACGCACAGGTGCACCTTCTCCTTCACCTCGCGGATGGCCTGCGAGAGGTCGACGGCGAACTCGCCCGGCGCCCGCAGGATGTGGAACGCGAGGCGCTGGGCGGTCTTCTCACCAATGCCCGGCAGCTTCGCGAGCTGGGCGACCAGGCGATTCAGCGGATCGGGCGTCATCCGTCTTTAGTTAATGCCGGGGATCTTCACGCCGCCGGAGATCTTCGCCAGCTCGGCGTTCATGTGCTGACGGCTGTTCGCCAGGGCAGCGTTCACGGCGGCGGTGACGAGGTCCTCGAGCATCCCCGGGTCGTTGGGGTCGATGGCGCTCTTGTCGATCTTGATGCTGCGGATCTCCTGCACGCAGTTGGCGACGACCGTCACGAGGCCCTCGCCGGACTTCGCCTCGACGGTCTCTTCCGCCAGCTGCTTCTTCCGCTCCTCGATCTTCTCGGTGAGCTTGTTCGCCTGCCGGATGAAGTAGTTCAGGTCGATGCCGGGCATGTGCTTCCTCGGTCCCCGGTCGTGGGAGCGCGGGGCCGCCATGGCGCCGCTCGGAGCAGGGACGTTGCCGCGCACCCTAGCGGGGCCGCGCGGCGTTGTCAGTCGTCAGGAGCGGCGGGGACGTCCGGGAGGTTGGCCGGTGGCCGCTCGGGCTCGTAGACCTGGATGTGTTCGATTTCGCCGCCCAGCATCTTGAGGATGGCCCGCACGGACGCGTGGGAGCGCACCTTGCCCTCGGTGCTCTTCTCGTGGGTGTTGCGGGTCTGGGTGTCCTGCTCGGAGAGGCTCTGCCCCATGCCGCCCGGGAGGGCGTCCTGGGTCTGGGGCACGTCCGTGATGGTGAGCTTCACGGCCCGGCCGAAGTGCGAGGCCAGCGCCGCGTCCACCGTGGCCTTGCCCCCGGGCGACACCACGGCGGCCTTGTGGAAGGCGGCGGTGGGCGGGAAGCCCAGGATGATTTCGCCCGCCTTCATGGACTGGAGGCGGCCGTTGGCGAGCGCCGTGCCATGGCGCACGGACGTGGACTTCACGGTCTCCACGGCGGCGCGCCAGCGCTCGGGCAGGGAGCGGTTGGGGTTGTCGCGGCTGGTGGCGACGGGCGCCATCGCGGGAGGAGGCTCGGGTTCCGGCGGCTCCGGTTCGGGGGCGGCGGGCTCCGCGACGGGGATGCACTCGCCGGAGGCACAGCCTTCGGCGGAGCCCTCTTCCGGGAACATGCGCTCGTCCGCGTCCTCGTCGCCGTGCCGCGGAGGTTCGGGCGGGGCCACGGGCTCCGGCTTGCGCATGTTGGTGATGCGCACGGTGGGCG
>NZ_RAWN01000024.1:0-67643 GCF_003668895.1 Corallococcus sp. AB045 | reverse complement strand
GCCTCGCCCCACCCCGCCACCGCCTCGCGCGCCACCGGCCGCTCCCAGTACACGGAAGGAACGCCGAGGCTGCCCGCCCCGGCCAATGGATCCACTCCAGGCAGGGGCATCATCCCGGCGACCCATCGCGGGCCCTCAGCGGGACTGAGCGGCGTCATCAGCCATTCTCCTGAACCTCGGGGGATGCGAGTGACATCACCTTCGATTGTCTTCTAAGCGATCTCGGCTATACATGCACCAAGGAGTTCAAAACCGCTTGAACTCCATGGGATCTGAATTCCAGTAACTCCAGCGAGGGAGCCGCCGTGGGAGGCCAGCAACCAGACGACCCAGCCGGGCGGCGTGACCCGGGTGCACACCGCGTCCTTCGCGCAGCGCGTCCAGCCGGCACGCGCGTCCAGGTGGGGGCCGTGGAGGTGGGTGGGCCCGGCTTCGTGGTGATGGCGGGGCCGTGCGCGGTGGAGGGCGCGGAGCAGCTGGAACTGGCGGCCCGCGCGGTGGCGCAGGCGGGGGCGCACCTGTTGCGCGGGGGCGTGTTCAAGCCGCGCACCAGTCCGTACGCGTTCCAGGGCATGGGGGAGCCGGGGCTGAAGCTGTTGGTGGACGCCGGACGGCGCCACGGCCTGCCAATCATCAGCGAGGTGATGGAAACCGAGCAACTGCCCCTCATGGCGCAGCACTCGGACATCCTCCAGGTGGGCGCGCGGAACATGCAGAACTTCGGGCTGCTGCGCGCGCTGGGGAAGCTGCGCAAGCCGGTGCTGCTCAAGCGCGGGCTGTCCGCCACGGTGCAGGAGTGGCTCAACGCGGCCGAGTACATCCTGGCGGGCGGCAACGAGCAGGTGATGCTCTGCGAGCGCGGCATCCGCACCTTCGAGACCGCGATGCGCAACACGCTGGACCTGGCCGCGGTGGCGTGGGCGAAGGAGCGCACGCACCTGCCGGTCATCGTGGATCCGTCACACGCCACGGGCATCCCGTCGCTCATCGCACCCATGTCGCTGGCGGCGGCGGCCTGCGGGGCGGATGGATTGTTGATTGAAGTCCATCCCCGGCCGGAGCAGGCGTTGTGCGACGGTCAGCAGGCGATGTCGCCCGGGGATTTCGCTACGTTGATGCAACGGCTGCCGGGCGTGCTCGCCGCGGTGGACCGTCACCTTTGGACGCCGGCGGGGCCGGCACAGATCGCGGGGGCGCGATGAGCACCGAAGTCCGTCAGATGTTCTCCTCCATCGCCACGCGCTACGACGTGACGAACGAAGTCCTCTCCTTCGGCATCCACCGGCTGTGGCGGCGCACGGCGGTGAAGCTCAGCGGCGCGAAGGAAGGCAGCCAGGTGCTCGACTGCGCCACCGGCACGGGCGACCTGGCGCTGTCGTTCAAGCGCAAGGTGGGCTCCACGGGCCGCGTGGTGGGCACGGACTTCTGCCCGGAGATGCTGGAGAGCGCGCCGGCCAAGGCGGCCAAGGCGGGCCTGGACGTGGAGTTCCAGGTGCAGGACGCCATGTCGCTCACCTTGCCGGACAACAGCTTCGACGTGGCGTCCATCTCCTTCGGCATCCGCAACGTGGATGATCCGGTGAAGTGCCTCCAGGAGATGGCGCGCGTGGTGCGCCCCGGAGGCCGCGTGGTGGTGCTGGAGTTCGGCCAGCCCACGGGCCCGTACGGCGCGCTGTTCCGGTTCTACAGCAAGACGGTGATGCCGGCGATTGGCGGCCTGCTCACGGGCAACCGCGCGGCGTACCAGTACCTGCCCCGCACCGCCGCGGCCTTCCCCGCCGGCGAGCGCTTCCTCTCCCTGATGGACCAGGCCGGCGCCTACTCCGAGCGCGCCGCCCACCCCCTGCTGTTTGGAACCGCCTACGTCTATGTCGGAACCGTCCGTTGAGGCGCGGCGCCTCCTTGTCTCGCAAGTCGTCGCGTCGGTAGACCCCAGACTCCAGCAGGTGCTCCAGGGGGCTCTTTCGTCCCCGGGGCCCTGCCCCCGCCCCGTGGGCGAGCAGACCGTCGTCATCGCGGGCCACCGCGCGGCCGGCAAGACGCGCCTGTTGCCGCTCGTCTCGAAGCTGCTCGGACGTTCTGGCCTGGACCTGGACGCGGAGCTGGAGCGCCGGCACGGGCGCCCGCTCCGCTCCTGGGTCGCGGAGTCCCCCACCACCTTCCGCGCCGCCGAGCGCGAGACGCTGGGCCTTCTGCCCCAAGGCAGCGTGGTGGCGGTGGGCGGAGGCTTCCTGTCGCACCATCCGGAGGCGCTCGCGGGGCACTTCACGCTCGTCGTCCCCGTCACCTTCGACACGTACCGCGAGCGGCTGATGGCGGACACCACGCGCCCGCGGCTGCGCACGGATGTGTCGCTGGAGGAGGAGCTCCACTCGCTGTTCCATGAACGCGAGGCAATGCACGCCCGCGTCCCCACCATCTCCCTGGCGGACTTCCTCCGGGGCTGTCTTGCCCAGGAGCCCGCATGATGGCCACCCGGCGCATCATCACCCTGCCCCCCACCCTCACCGGCGCGGATGCCGTCACCTTCGCGCGCGACGGCCTCAAGCGTGGCGCGGACGTCATCGAGGTGCGGACCGACCTGCACGCGCCCGGTGACATCGATCCGGACGCGCTCGCCCGCGTGATGCCGCTGCTCGTCTCCGAGCGGGGCAAGCCGCTGCCCGCGCCGTGGGTCCAGGCCGCGTGGCGCGTGGACCGCGACGTGGAGCGCGCGCAGGACATGGACGCGCCGCCGGGGAAGCTGCTCGCGTCGCACCACGCGGAAGGACCGCTGACGACCGCGGAGGCGCTCCGGCGCTGGTCCCGCCCCATTCCGCCGGACGCGCTGGTGAAGCACGTGGAGCCCATGGACGGGCCCGCGCACCTGGACGTGCTGCTGGAGACGCAGGCCGCGCTGTCCCAGCGCTTCGGCGCCGAGCGAGTCACCGTGCTGGGCATGGGCCCCGTCGCCATCCCGGCGCGCGCGGTGCTCTCGCGCAGGAACGGCCTGGAGTACGTGGCCATGGGCGGCCCGTGGACGGCGGCCCCGGGACAGCGCCTGCTGGACGACGTGGTGCGCGAGCACCGCAAGGCGAAGGACCCGCACGCGCTCCGCCTGGGCATCCTGGGCACGGCCATTCCGCACTCGCGCTCGCCGCGCATCCACCGCCAGCCGTTCGACCGCATCGACCTGGCCGAGGACGCACCGGTGGAGGCGGTGGTGGACGCGATGCTGCCGCACTACGCGGGCTTCGCCGTGACGAGCCCGTTCAAGATGCGGCTCGCGAAGCACACGGGCTCGTCGCTGGAGGCCATCAACACGCTGGTGCGCCGGGGCTCGCGGTGGGAGTCCTTCAACACCGACACGGAAGGAGCGCGCGCGGTGCTCAAGCGCCTGGGCTCGAAGGACGTGGCGGTGCTGGGCGACGGCGGTTCCACGCAAGCGCTGCGGCTGGTGGCCGCTGAACACGGGCTTGCCCTGCGGGTCGTCAAGCGCGCGGAGATACAAGCCCCGCTGTCCGGGGATTGGGTCTGGACGTGGCCGGACCGCGTGGCCGCCCCTGAAAACCTGAGATTCCAGGGGGCACGCGTGGCGGTGATCGCATACGGTGCTCCCGGCCGGCGCGTCGCCGCGGAGATCGTTCGCCGCGGGGGCACCCCTCTCCTGCTAGGTGCGGCGTGGTTCGTCGCCCAGGCCCGGCGGCAGCGACAACTCTGGGAAACGGCGACATGAATACCTTTGGCACCCTCTTCCGGTTGACGACCTTCGGCGAAAGCCACGGTCCCGCGCTGGGCTCCGTCATCGACGGCTGCCCCGCGGGCGTTCCGCTCACGCGCGAGATGATCCAGGCGGCGCTGGACCGCCGGCGTCCCGGGCAGTCCGCCCTGGTGACCCCGCGCAACGAGCCCGACACCGTCGAGATCCTCTCCGGCGTCTTCCAGGACAAGACGCTGGGCACGCCCATCGCGGCCATCGTGCGCAACGCGAACCAGCGCTCGCAGGACTACAACCAGCTGGCCAGCGTGGACCGGCCGGGTCACGCGGACGCCGTGTGGCGCGAGCGCTACAAGCACCGCGACCACCGGGGCGGCGGCCGCACCAGCGGACGTGAGACGCTCTGCCGCGTCATCGGCGGCGCCATCGCGGAGGCGTACCTCGCGCGCGACCTGCCTTCGATCAGCACCGTGGCCTACGTCTCCCAGGTGGGTGAGCTGGTCGCTCCCGTTCCGGCGCCGGGCCTCACCCGCGCCATGGTGGACGCGCACCCCACCCGCTGCCCGGATGAAGCCGTCCGTGAAGAGATGGCCCGACAGATCCTCGCCGCGAAGGAGGCCGGGGACAGCCTGGGCGGATCCATCGACGTGCGCGTGGAGGGCCTGCCCGTCGGCCTGGGCGAGCCCATCTTCGGCAAGCTCAAGGCGCTCATCGCGCAGGCGCTGGGCAGCATTGGCGCCGTCACCGGTGTCGTGTGGGGCCCGCCGGATCTGCTCCAGCGCCTTGGCCAGCCCGGCACGAAGTTCCACTCCGTGAAGGACGCATACGGCGGCATCCAGGGTGGGCTCGCCAACGGTGAGCCCATGCAGGTGCGCGCCTTCTTCAAGCCGCCCGCGACGCTGGCGGATCACGCCAAGGGCGGCCGTCACGACCCGTGCATCATGCCCCGCGCCGTCCCGGTGCTGGAGGCCATGGTGTCGCTCGTCATCGCCGACCTCGTCCAGCAACTCAACGCCCGCCCCCACTCCGCATGAGCCCGCTTCCTCCCGGTTCCTACAGCCCCCCCAACGACCGCTGGGGTTCCTTCACGAAGCTCGCCGCCCGGCTGCCCGAAGGCAGCGTCGCCGTGGTGGACCGCACCGTCGCGCGCTTCCACCCCACGCTCATCCCCGCCATCGAGGCCCGCAAGCCGCGCGCCATCATCCAGCTGGTCGGCGGTGAGCGCGCCAAGAGCCTCATCTCGCTCCAGAAGGTGCTCGCGGGCGGCATCACGCTGCCGCGCTCCGGCACGCTCGTCGCCGTGGGTGGTGGCACCGTGGGCGACGTGGCCACCGTGGCCGCGCACCTGCTCAAGCGCGGCGTGCGGCTGATGCAGGTGCCCACCACGCTGCTCGCGGCGGTGGACAGCAGCCTGGGCGGCAAGGGCGCGGTGGATCTCGTCGTGCGCGGCCGCGTGGTGAAGAACCCCGCGGGCGTCTTCCACTACGCGGATGAGACGTGGCTGTGCCCGGAGCTGTACGCCACGCTGTCCGACGCGCAGGTGCGCGAGGGCTCCATCGAGGCGTGGAAGATGGTCGCGTCGCTGGATGCGCCCCTCTTCAAACGCTACGTGCGCACGCCGCCGAAGCTGGAGAAGCTGGTGAAGGACGCGCGTGGCCTGAAGGAAGGCGTCTGCGCGAAGGACCCCTACGAGCACCAGGGCCTGCGCCGCGTGCTCAACTTCGGCCACACCTTCGGCCACGTGCTGGAGAGCCTGTCGCGCTTCAAGCTGTCGCACGGCGACGCGGTGGGCCTGGGCATCCTGTGGGCCCTGGACGTGGGCCGGCACCTGGGCATCACCCCGGAGCCCGTGGCGCACGAGGTGGAGCGCGCGCTGGCCCGAGGCCCGGGCGTGCTCGGCCGCGACCGCGCCGCGGAGATCGCCCAGCGCGCGTCGCTGAAGGACGTGGTCGCGCTCCTGGACGCCGACAAGAAGGCCGGCGCCAACGGCGAGCTGCGCATGGTGCTGCTCACCGCCGTGGGCACCGCCGAAGTCGTGGATGTGCTGCCGAAGACGTGGCGGGCCCTGTGGCCCGCCTGGACCCGTGGAGCCCGCCCTTGAGCCACGCCTCGCCGAGCCGCCTCACCGTCGACCCGAGCGCCTTGAGCGCCTCACCGCTCACCCCGCCCGTGTCGAAGTCGGACGCCCAGCGAGCCCTGGTGTTGGGACACCTCACGGGCGCCTGGCCGCTGCCGTCGGTGCAGGCGGAATCGGACGAGGACCTCCCCGCCGACGTGCGCGTGCTGCGCCGGGGCGTGGAGGCCCTGCGCCTTCCCGCGGGCCCCGTGCGCGACGTGGACTGCGCGGACGGCGGCGCCCCCTTTCGCATCCTCGTCACGCAGGCCGCGGTGACGCCCGGCGCGCGCGTGCGCTTCACCGGCACGCCCCGCCTGGGCGAGCGCCCGCACGGCCCGCTCTTCACGTCGCTGAAGCAGGCCCTGGGCCCCGCGGGCCTGACACTCACCGAAGGCGCCCCGTGGCCGGTGGAGCTGCACGCGCCCCAGGACACCACGAAGGCCGCGCCGGTGTTCCGGGTGCCGGGCGCGCAGAGCAGCCAGTACGCCTCCAGCCTGCTGCTGGGCTGCGCGGAGCGCTTCCTCCGGGAGAAGCGCGCGTGGAGCGTGGAGATTGAAGGCACGCTCACCAGCGCCGGCTACATGGACCTCACGGTGGCGTGGCTGCGCCGCTTCGGCTTCACCGTGGAGCAGACCGAAGGTCACTATTCCGTCACGGGTTATCAGGCGCCCGAATCCGTCCCATCACTGCCAGGCGACTGGTCGTCGCTGGGCTACCTGGTGCTCATCGCCTGGCGCACGGGCGGCACGGTGGAGCGCGCGGAGCCCCAGAGCGCCCACCCGGACCAGGCGATCCTCCGGCTGGCCGCTGAAGTGGGTCTGAAGATGCTCCCCTCGGGCGCGCCCAACACGTGGCGCTTCGAGGGCGAAGCCACGGGTGAGCTGCGCGCGACGGGCAAGGAGTGCCCGGACCTGCTGCCCACGCTGGCGGCGCTCGCGTGCGTGCTGCCCCGGCCCACCACGCTCAGCGACGTGGGCATCCTGCGGGTCAAGGAGAGCGACCGGCTGGAGGGCATCCGCACGTTGGTGGCGGCTTACGGCGGCACCACGGAACTGTCGGCCGGAGCCGACAGTGAGTCGCTCCGCATCCTCCCGCCGAAGGTGAAGCCCGCGCGCTTCGCCATGGACAGCCGGGGTGACCACCGCCTGGCGATGTCAGCGGCCACCCTGTGTGTGCTGTCCGGGGTGCCTCTGGATCTGACGGGGCCGGAGTGCGTGGAGAAGAGCTTCCCGGGCTTCTGGCGGCAGCTCGCGCGGGCCGGCGTCCGCTATTCCTGAGCGGGAGCGCGGACCGGAAACTTCGCCTCTAGGACTTATCGTTCTTTTTTGTTGAAAGCGTCTGCCGCCCTGTGAAATCTCCGCCCATGCCCAAGGACACGCTGACCGTCACCGACAATCGGACCGGGAAGACGTACGAGATCCCGATCGAGAACGGCTGTATCCGCACCCCCGACCTGCGCCAGATCAAGACCGGCAGCGACGACTTCGGTCTGATGGGTTACGACCCTGCGTTCCTGAACACGGCGAACTGTAAGAGCGCCATCACCTTCATCGACGGCGACAAGGGCATCCTCGAGTACCGCGGATACCCCATCGAGCAGCTCGCGGAGAAGTCCTCCTTCCTGGAGGTGGCCTACTTGCTGCTGAAGGGCGAGCTGCCCACGCAGAAGGAGCTGGAGAACTTCACGTTCAACGTGACCCACCACACGCTGGTGCACGAGAACATCAAGTCCTTCATCGACGGGTTCCGCTACGACGCGCACCCCATGGCCATGCTGGGCTCCACGGTGGCGGCGCTGTCCGCGTTCTACCCGGACGCGAAGAACATCAAGGACGCGCGCAGCCGTGAGATCCAGATCACGCGCCTCATCGCGAAGATGCCCACCCTGGCCGCGTTCTCGTACCGGCACGCGATGGGCCTGCCGTTCGTCTACCCGGACAACGACCTGTCCTACGTCGCCAACTTCCTGGCGATGATCAAGCGCATCGGCACGAGCGCCTTCAAGGTGCACCCCACGCTGGAGAAGGCGCTGGACGTGCTCTTCATCCTGCACGCGGACCACGAGCAGAACTGCTCCACCACGTCCGTGCGCACGGTGGGCTCCTCGCAGGTGGACCCCTACTCCGCGGTCGCCGCGGGCGTGGGCGCGCTCTACGGCCCGCTGCACGGCGGCGCCAACGAGGCGGTGCTCCGCATGCTCCGCGAGATTGGCAGCAAGTCCGCCATCCCGGAGTTCATCAAGCAGGTGAAGGGCGGCGAGGGCGAGAAGAAGCTCATGGGCTTCGGCCACCGCGTCTACAAGTCCTACGACCCGCGCGCGAAGGTCATCAAGCGCGTGGCGGACGAGGTCTTCGACGTGACGGGCAAGAACCCGCTGCTGGAGATCGCGCTCGAACTGGAGCGCATCGCGCTCGAGGACGAGTACTTCGTGAAGCGCAAGCTGTACCCGAACGTCGACTTCTACTCGGGCCTCATCTACGAGGCGATGGGCTTCCAGGCGGAGATGTTCCCCGTCCTGTTCGCCATCCCCCGCACGGTGGGCTGGTGCGCGCAGTGGGAGGAGATGGTGACGGACAACGAGCAGAAGATCGCCCGTCCCCGTCAGGTCTTCACCGGCGCCGCGCGCCGCGACTACGTGGCCCAGGACAAGCGCACCGGCAAGTAGTCGCCGGTGGCGGTAGCAGCCACTGAAGCACGTAGGGGCGCGGGACTCGAAGCTTGAGTCCCCCGCCCCTTTCGCTTTGCCTACCCGTGGGCGGCGGCGGCCCCGGGCTCGCGGTAGAGCGCTTCGATGACGTCCGCGTACTTCTGCTCCACCACCTTGCGGCGCATCTTCATGCTGGGCGTGAGCTCCCCACCGTCGATGGAGAATTCCCCCGGCAGCACGCGGAAGCGCTTGATGGTCTCGAAGCGCGACAGCTTCGGGTTCACGTCCCGCTCGAAGGCTTCCTGCAGGTGCTGCTGGAGCCGCGCGTCCTTCACCAGCGTGGCCAGGTCCTCCGGCCAGCCCTTCTCCCGAGCCAGCTTCCGCACCCGGTCCGGATCCAGCGTCACCAGCGCCACCAGGTAGTTGCGCCTGTCCCCCACCACCAGCGCGTGGCCCACGGGGGACACGGCCTTGAGCAGCTCTTCGATGTTGGCGGGAGACGTCTTCTTGCCGCCGGAGGTGACGATGATCTCCTTCTTGCGCCCGGTGATGCGCAGGAAGCCCTCGGAGTCCAGCTGCCCCACGTCGCCCGTGTGCAGCCACCCGTCCGCCAGCAGCTCCTGCGTGGCCTCCGGGTTGCGGTGGTAGCCCAGGCACACGTTGCCGCCCTGGACGAGGATCTCCCCGTCCTCCGCGATGCGCACCTCCACGCCCAGCATGGGGCGGCCCACCGTGCCCATCCGGGCGCACTCGGCGGTGCTCACCGTGGCGGGGCCGGACACCTCCGTCATGCCCCACACCTCCAGCAGGACGACGTCGATGGAGGCGAAGAAGTCCAGCACGTCCCGGCCAATGGGCGCCGCGGAGGTGGAGAACAGCTTCGCCTTCTCCAGGCCGATGCGCGTCTTCAACGGCTGGAACACCAGCCGCTGGGCCAGCGCGAACTTGGCCTCCATGAACGACGGGACGCGCTCCTGGCTCAGGATGCGCGTGTTGCGCTCCAGCGCCGTCGCGCGGGCCCACTCCACCAGCCGGCGCTTCAGGGGCGGCTGCGCGGCCAGTCCCTCCTCCGCCTTCGTCTTGAACTTCTCCCAGACGCGCGGCACCGCGAAGAAGACGGTGGGGCGCACCTCCGTGAGGTTCTTGCCCAGGGCATCCAGCGAGTCCGCGAAGTACACCTGCGTGCCCATCAGGAGCGGGCTGTGCAGGGAGACGATCTGCTCCGCGACGTGCGACAGCGGCAGGTACGACACCAGCCGCTCGTCCTCCATGTCCTGGAAGCCCATGGTGTCGCCCAGCTGCTTGGACGTCCAGGCGAGGTTGCGGTGGCTGAGCGCCACGCCCTTGGGCTGGCCGGTGGTACCGGACGTGTAGATGAGCGTGGCCAGCGCGTCCGGGTGGAGCGCGTGGACGCCGTCCCAGTAGGGGGCTTCGTCCGCGTTCGCGCCGGAGGTCAGCACGTCCGTGTAGCGCAGCACGCCTTCGGGCAGTGGCGTGGGCGCGTCCACCACGATGAGGTGCTTGAGCGCGGGCAGCCGCTTCTGGACCTCCAGTCCGGTGGCCAGGTGCTTCGCGTTCTCCACCAGGAGGAAGCGCGCCTCGCAGTGGCCCAGGATGTAGACGAGCTGGTCCACGCTGCTGGTGGTGTAGAGCCCCACCGGCACGCCCCCCAGGGCCATGGCCCCCAGGTCCGCGACGTGCCACGCCTCGCGGTTGAAGCTCAGGATGCCCAGCGGGTCGCCGTCCTGGAACCCCAGCGCGTGCAGCCCCAGGGCGAAGCGCTTGACGCGCTGGGCATAGTCGAACCACGAGGTGGGGACATAGGCGCCTCCATGGCGGGACCAGAGCGCCGGGCGGTGTTCCAGCCGCGCGGCCTGGTCATGGAGCGCATGCAGCATCGTCTTGGGCAGGTCCATCTGGCGAAACGTAGTGGAAGCTCCCCGCCCGTTCTACGCCCCCCCGTCTCAGGCGTTGACAGCATGTTCACCGGCTTTGTATGCCGCGCCCGACCATGAGCATCGACTTCACCTGCCAGAAGTGCGAGGCCAGCTTCGAGTTGGAAGCCCAGGACCTCATCGAGGGGACGGAGAAGATTGTCTGCCCCCACTGCGACGCGAAGGCGCCCGCCAACCTCTCCGAGGACTTCGTCGCCGCGCTCACGGAGATGCGCGCGCAGATCGCCACCCTGAGCAAGAAGTTCGCGGTGACGATGACGCTCGAAGCCGAGGAGCTCGAGGACGAGCTCGACGACGAGGACGAAGACGAGGAGGAGTCCGACGAGGACGAGGACCTCGACGAGGACGAGGACGACGAGGAGTCCGAGGACGACGAGGACTACGACGACGAGGAGCCCGAGGACGACCGCTAGTCGCCTCGCGCCCCTTCTTCCCGGCTGCCCGCCCGCCCTCCAACCGGGTGGGCCAGGGCCCGGGGGCCGCTCGCGACGGCAGAGGGGCGGTGCCCTCCCGGTGAAGGGGGAGGTGCGTAGCTTAGGGATGTGAAAACGTCCAACCGCGCCAACGTCTTCGTCGCTCCGTTCACGGCCGTGGTGCTGGCGCTGGGGGGAGCGTTGTTCCTTCCCGCGTTCGGGATCCCCGGCGCCATCGCCGCCTCCGAGCCGGCGGAAGGGAACAAAGAGAAGCCCTGCGTCACCGAGAAGGGCAGCGACCCCAAGGCCTGCTCGGAGCTGGTGGAGCTGGAAGTGAAGGACGTGGTGCCCTTGATGGAGGCGCAGACGCACGCCGTCGTGCTGACCACCAAGGACGGGGAGACGGTGCTCCCCCTCTTCGTGGACGAGGGCGCGGCGGTTTCCATCGCCTTCCGCCTCGCGGAGCGTCCGCCCCCGCAGCCGCTGTCCCAGGATCTGCTGGACGACGTGGTGAACAAGCTGGGCGGCAAGGTCACGGAGGTCCGCATCGACGACCTGCGTGACAACGTCTACTCCGGCCGCGTCTTCCTCCAGCAGGGCAAGAAGGAGCTGGCGCTGGACGCGCGGCCTTCGGACTCCATCGCCATGGCCATGCATAGCCAGGCCCGCATCCGCGTGACGCGCAAGGTGCTGACCATGGCGGGCATCACCCGCGCGGAGATTGAAGCCCTCCAGAAGCAGCAGGACCTGGGCGTGGGTGGCAGCGGCGGCCTGGGTGAAGAGGACATGGGTCCTCTGCCCCCGCCGCCTCCCATGGGCCCCAGCGCCGGCCACCCGAAGCCTCCCTCGGAGGACATCGGCATGGACCACGCCACGAAGCCGCTGATGGAGCCCATGGGCAAGGGCCAGGAGATCGACCTCTAGCCGTTCGCGAAGAAGCCACCCTGGAACGATGAAAGCCCGGCCCCCCCTCCCAGGGTTGCCGGGCTTTCTTCGTCTCAAGCGTCTGAGAGCCACGAATGGCGTGCGCTGGCTCGCGGTAACTTTCCGCCCAGCGCGTGAAGCGAAGAGTTAGTCCTTCGGGCGCAAGCCTGTCAAGACGCCCACCCCGTGGCGCTAGGATGGGCGGCCTTATGCGCAAGGCGAAGATCATCTGCACGCTGGGTCCGGCTTCGGACTCCAAGGAAGTCATCGAGGGGCTGGTGAAGGCGGGCATGAACGTGGCCCGGCTCAACTTCTCGCACGGGACGCACGACGAGCACCGCCAGCGCGTCCTGCGCATCCGCGCGGTGTCGAAGAAGCTGGGCGTGCCAGTGGCCATCCTCCAGGACGTGCAGGGCCCCAAGGTGCGCCTGGGGCGCTTCGAGGGCGGCCAGCTGATGGTGACGGCCGGCGACACGGTGACGGTGACGACGCGCGCGGTGCAGGGCCAGGGGAAGATCATCCCCACCCCGGTGCGCACGCTGCCCCGGGACGTGGAGAAGGGTCACGAGGTGCTCCTGGATGACGGCCGGGTGCGCCTGCGGGTGCTGAAGGTGAGCGGCCAGGACGTGTCCTGTCGCGTGGAGGTGGGCGGGCTGCTCAAGGACCACAAGGGGCTCAACCTGCCCGGCACGGCCATGTCGGTGCCCACGCTGACGGAGAAGGACAAGGTGGACCTGGCATTCGGCCAGGAGGTGGGCGTGGACTACGTGGCGCTGTCCTTCGTGCGCTCCGCCCAGGACGTGCGCCAGGCGCGGGCGCTGGTGGCGCAGCGCAAGACGCCGATCATCTCCAAGATTGAAAAGCCCCAGGCGGTGGAGAACCTGGACGCCATCGCCGCGGAGTCGGACGGGGTGATGGTGGCCCGCGGCGATTTGGGCGTGGAGATGCCGCTGGAGCAGCTGCCCGCCATCCAGAAGCGCACCGTGCGGGAGGTCAACCGCATGGGCGGCATCGTCATCGTCGCCACGGAGATGCTGGAGAGCATGGTGCTCAACGCCCGGCCCACGCGCGCGGAGGTGTCTGACGTGGCCAACGCCATCCTCGACGGCGCGGACGCGGTGATGCTCTCCGGTGAGACGGCCGCGGGCCGCTACCCCGTGGACTCGGTGGCCACCATGGCGCGCATCGTGGAGGAGACGGAGCGCACCGGCCTCATCACCCTGCCCCACTCCCCCTTCGAGCGCTCCGAGGACCTGGGCACCGGCGTCGCGGCGGCGGCGGTGGCCGCGTCCCGGCAGCTCAACATCGGGACCATCATCGCGTACACGGAGAGCGGCCACTCCGCGCGGCTCATCTCCGAGTTCCGCCCCGGCGCGCGCATCCTCGGCCTGACGCCCAACGCGGACACGGTGAACCGGATGGCGCTGTACTGGGGCGTGACGGGCCACCTGGTGAAGCGCGTCAGCACCACGGAGGCCATGCTCAAGCAGGTGCGCCGGCTCTGTCAGGAGCTGCGCTTCTGCGAACCCGGCGCGCCCTTCATCCTGGTGGCCGGCGTGCCGCTCAACGTGCCGGGCAACACCAACATGATGAGCATCCACCGCATCTGAAGCAGCACGCGGTGGAGGCTCGGGGCAGAAGGCCTACAGGATCTTCTGCTCGAAGTCGTAGATCTTCTCCACGGACAGCTGGCGGTAGCGCTCCACGTTGAGGGCCCGGCGGGCGCACTCCCACACCAGGTCCTTGGCGGGGCGCTCCGGCTCCTTCTTCTTGCGGCGCTTCACCTCGGCCTTGATGGCCTTGAGGGCCAGCGCCGGGTGGTAGCAGAAGGCGGAGGAGAACAGCAGGTGGCCGCCGAAGGGCACCAGGCGCGCCTCCAGCACGTCCCCCGTCTCCAGGCCCGCGATGTGGCGGCGCTCCGTCACGTCGAAGTCCTTGCCGGAGAAGAGCTCGCGCAGGCGCACCATGCCCTTGCCCAGCTTGCGCACCTCGAAGAGGCCGTGGACCGTCTCCGTGAAGCTGCGGAAGGCGTTGGCCTCCTCTGGCGCCGCGGACTGCAGGCGCTGCTCGTACAGCTCCGCGGCCGGCGTCTTGCCCGTGAGCGGCGAGACGCGGTCGTAGAGGTAGTAGTCCAGGAACGACGCCATCCGCAGCTCGAAGAGCTTGTCGTCCTCGAAGACTTCGCCGGTGAGGCGGAAGTACTCCGCCTTGGCCTCCAGCAGGTCCGGCTTGCGCGCCTCCGAGCTGCCGAAGGCGATGAGCTGGTCCAGGTACGGCTGGTACGACAACGGGGTCAGCGCGGTGTCCATGGCCGTTGCGAGCTTTCTTCCTACGAACCCGCCATCAGCGTCGCGAAGCGGCTGAACAGGTAGCGCGCGTCGTGAGGGCCGGGCGAAGCCTCGGGGTGGTACTGCACGCTGAAGGCCCGCGCGTCCGGAACGGCCAGGCCCTCCACCGTGCCGTCATTCAGGTTGATGTGCGTGACGACGGCCTTGCCCTTGAGGCTGGCGTCGTCCACCGCGAAGCCGTGGTTCTGCGCGGTGATCTCCACCTTGCCCGTGGTGAGGTCCTTCACGGGCTGGTTGCCGCCGCGGTGGCCGAACTTCATCTTGTACGTCCGGCCGCCCAGCGCCAGCGCCATGATCTGGTGCCCCAGGCAGATGCCGAACACCGGCACCTTGCCCAAGAGCGCCGCCACCGTGCGGTCCGCGCCCTTCACCGCAGCCGGGTCGCCCGGGCCGTTGGCCAGGAAGACGCCGTGCGGCTTCTTCGCCAGCACCTGCTCCGCCGTGAAGTGGGACGGCACCACCGTCACGCGGCAGCCCACGTCCACCAGGTACTGGAGCATGGAGCGCTTGAGGCCGTAGTCGTACGCGACGACGTCGTACTTCAGCTCCGGCTCCGGGCGCTTGTCACCGGGGGCCAGGAACACGTCCGGCGACGGCGTGGTGAAGACGTAGGGCTCCTTGCAGGACACGCCCGTGGCCAGGTCCAGGCCCTCCATGCCCACGGCAGTGCGCGCGCGCTCAGAGAGGGCGCCAGCGGACACGTTCTCCGTGGAGATGATGCCCGTCTGCGCGCCGTGCGTGCGCAGGTGGCGCACCAGCCGGCGGGTGTCCACGCCTTCAATGCCCACGCGACCGTGGCGCGCGAGGTACGCATCCAGCGTCTCTTGCGAGCGCCAGTTGGAGGGCGTCTTCGTCAGCGAGCGCACCACCATGCCCACCGCATGCGGCAGGCCTGCTTCCTCGTCCGTCGCGTTCGCCCCGATGTTGCCCATCTCCGGGTACGCCATGGTGACGATCTGCCCCACGTACGAGGGATCCGTGAGGATCTCCTGGTAGCCGTACATGGACGTGTTGAAGACCACTTCGCCCACCGTCTCGCCGGAAGCACCAAAGGCGCGTCCCTCGAACGTGGTGCCATCCGCCAGTGCGAGCACCGCCCGCTTCGTCATCACCGCGACTCCTTGAGCTGACCGTCCTCGAACACACACCGGCCGCCCACCCACGTCTGCGTCACGCGACCCTTCAGCGTGCGCCCGTGGAAGGGCGTGTTGCGACTGCGGGAATAGAACCGGTGGGCATCCACCGTCCACTCCTCCGAAGGGGACAAAAGCGTGATGTCCGCCGGGGCACCAGGCGCCAGGTGACCGCCCGGCAGGCCGAATACCCTCGCCGGCCCGTCCGACAAGAGCTCCACCGCCCGGCGCGGGGTGAGCACGCCCTCGTGCACCAGCGCCAGCGTGAGCCCCAGGGCCGTCTCCAGCCCGACGATACCGTTGATGCCCTTCTCGAACTCCACCAGCTTGTCGGACACGCCGTGCGGCGCGTGGTCCGTGGCGATGGCGTCCACCGTGCCGTCCACCAGCGCCTCGCGCAGCGCCTTCACGTCCACGTCACTCCGGAGCGGCGGCGCCATCTTCGCGTGGGTGTCGTAGTCCCCCACCGCCCGGTCATCCAGGGTGAAGTGGTGCGGCGCCACCTCGCAGGTGACGCGCAGGCCGCGCTGCTTCGCCTCGCGGATGAGCCGCACGCTGCCCTCACAGGACACGTGCGCCACGTGCAGCCGCCCCTTCGTCTCCTCCAGGAGCACCAGGTCGCGCGCCACCATGGCCACCTCCGCGGAGGACGGAATGCCGCGCAGGCCCAGCCGCGTGGACGTGGCGCCCTCGTGCATGGCGCCGCCGGCGGACAGGGTGAGGTCCTCCTCGTGCACCATCACCGGCACGTCGAACTGGGTGGCGTACTGGAGCACCCGGCGCATCAGGCCCGCGTTCATCACCGGGCGGCCGTCGTCGGTGAGGGCCACGCAGCCGGCGCCAATCAGCTCGCCTGCTTCCGACAGCTCCTCGCCCTTGAGCCCCTTGGTGATGGCGCCGGCCGGGTACACGTGGCACAGGCCCGCGTCCCGAGCGCGCGACAGCACCAGCTCCGTGACGAGCGCGCTGTCGTTCACCACCTTGGTGTTGGGCATGGCGACCACGCCGGTGAAGCCGCCCGCCACCGCCGCGCGGCAGCCGGTGAGGACCGTCTCCTTGCCCTCTTCTCCCGGCTCGCGCAGGTGCACGTGCAGGTCGATGAAGCCCGGCACCAGCCACTTGTCGGTGGCGTCCACCACCCGCGCGTCCTTCGGCGTGGGCAGCGGGGCCTCCGACAGCTGAGCCACCCGGCCGTCCGTCACGAGCACGTCACGAACGCCGTCCACGCCATTGCGCGGGTCGATGACGCGCGCCCGCTGGAAGAGCACCGTGGTCATGATGCGCATGCCTCCAGGACGGCCCGGCGCACCGCGACGCCGTTGGCCACCTGCTCCAAAATGACGCTGCGAGGCCCGTCCGCCACCACCGGCGACAACTCCACGCCGCGGTTGATGGGGCCCGGGTGCAGCACGAGTGCGTCCGGCTTCATCCGCTCCGCGCGGGCGGGCGTGATACCGAACAGCCGCGAGTACTCCCGCTGGGACGGCAGGAAGGCTTCCGACATGCGCTCCGTCTGCAGCCTCAGGCACATCACCGCGTCCGCCTGGGGCAGCACGGCGTCCAGTTGGTGCGTCACCTCTCCGCCCATCTCCTCCAGCCCTGGCGGCAGGAGGGTGGGCGGTCCGCAGAGCACGACCCGGGCCCCCAGCGCCTTCAGGCACAAGAGATTGGAGCGCGCCACGCGGCTGTGCAGCACGTCGCCGACAATCAGCACCGTGCGCCCGTCCAGGCGGCCCCAGCGCTGGCGCAGGGTGAAGGCGTCCAGCAGGGCCTGGGACGGGTGCTCATGCGCGCCGTCGCCCGCGTTCACCACCGCGCACTTCACGTGCCGGGCCACGAGCCCCGGCGCGCCGGAGGAGCGGTGGCGGATGACGATGACCGCCGGCCCCATGGCTTCGATGTTGCGCGCGGTGTCCAGGAGCGTCTCCCCCTTGGACACGGAGGAGCCCGCGTAGCTCCAGTTGAGGACGTCCGCGCCCAGCTTCCGCGCGGCCACCTCGAAGGAGGAGCGCGTCCGGGTGGAGTCCTCGAAGAAGAGGTTCGCCACGACGCGGCCCCGCAGAACGTGCGAGGCATCCGGTCCGCCGGGCAGGTGTGCCTGGGCACGGTCGAGCAGCGCTTCCAGCTCGTCCCGCCGCCAGCCTGCGATTCCGAGAAGATGTCTCATGGGCCGGGGCCGCCGCGTACCGCGCGCCGCACGTTGCGTCAAGCACGGCGCGTGGTGGCTGTCCGGCCAGCGTCCGTCAGCGCACCGGTTCGAAGAAGCGGTCGACCCGCAGGCCCGTGCCGCCAAACAGGTTGCCCAGCAGGCCGCCCCAACCGAGCGACAGCCAGACGACCATGGCCTTGCCCTTGATGTGGCCGTACGGCACGTAGGCGACCTCGGCGCCGCCCGGGCCGCCCAGGTTGTAGCGGCTGTCCGCGCTGTTGTCCCGGTTGTCGCCCATCACGAAGACGCTGTTGGCGGGCACCGTGTAGGGGCCCTCGTGCTCGCGGCCCGGCAGGCGCATGGGGTGCTGGAGCGACGAGTGCACCACGTCGCCCAGGGTCTCCCGGTAGAGCACCTCTTCCTGGTCGAACCAGCGGCCCGTCAGGTCGTCCTGGTTGTGCACCACGTAGTCCGGCGTCACCAGCGTGCGCGGCTGCGGCTCGCCGTTGATGCGCACCACCCCGTCGACGATCTCCACCGTGTCGCCGGGGATGCCGATGACGCGCTTGATGAAGTCCTTGGACTCGTCCACCGGGTTGTTGAAGACGATGACGTCCCCGCGCTTCGGCTCCCGCACGATGCGGAACGGGACGAAGTTCGTGTACGGGATGCGCACCCCGTAGATGAACTTGTTCACGAAGACCTGATCGCCAATCTGCAGCGTGGGCAGCATGGAGCCGGACGGGATGCGGTACGGCTCGATCAGCACCGTGCGGATGACCACCGCGATGAGCAGCGCCTTGCCGAAGCCGCCCAGGAAGTCCCACACGGACTGCTTGCGGTACGCGCCCAGGTGCTCCTGGGTGAGCTTCTCCAGCGCCTGCGTCTCCGTGCGCAGCAACTCCGCGTTGCCCGCCACGGACGCGGACTCCACACGCAGGGCCTGCTCGGTGATGCGCTCGCCCACGGCCGGGGACACCTTCGTCCCCAGGCGCGCGAGGATGCGCTCGTCCTCGGAGATGAGCTCGTGCGCCTCGTGGCGCAGCGTGCGCAGCAGCGATTCCTTCCGGGAGGCGTTGCGCCACACCAGCAGCCCGAAGAAGGCCACCACCATCAGCAGGCCGAAGCCCTTCATCAGGGGCTGGGCCCAGGACGCGGTGCCGGGCGCCATCTCGATCAGCGTGACGTACGGGATGAACGCCAGGCCCACACCGCACAGCGGGGCCCAGAGGCTGGTGAGCAGTTCGCGCCACATCAGCTGGCGGCGGGCCTTGAGCTGCTCCGGAGTGCGGCGCGCGGCCATGGCCGCTCCCAGCTTCATGGAAGGACTGGCCGTGCTCATAGGGCTTACTGCTCCGTCTTGAGGACCGCGAGGAAGGCTTCCTGCGGAATCTCCACCGTGCCCACCTGCTTCATGCGCTTCTTGCCCTCCTTCTGCTTCTCCAGGAGCTTGCGCTTGCGGCTAATGTCGCCGCCGTAGCACTTGGCAAGGACGTTCTTGCGCATGGCGGAGATCGTCTCGCGGGAGATGATCTTCGCGCCGATGGCGGCCTGGATGGCCACCTCGTACATCTGCTTGGGAATCACTTCCTTGAGCTTCTCGCAGACCTCGCGGCCGCGCAGGTACGCGCGCTCGCGGTGCACGATGACGGAGAGCGCGTCCACCGGCTCCCCGTTGATGAGGATGTCCAGCTTCGCCAGGTCCGCTTCCGCGTAGGAGGACAGCTCGTAGTCCAGGCTCGCGTAGCCGCGCGACACGCTCTTGAGCCGGTCGAAGAAGTCGAAGACGACTTCCGCCATGGGCATCTCATACGTCACCTGCACGCGGGTGCCGCTGGAGCCCAGGTACTTCATGTCCTTCTGCACGCCACGCCGGTCCTGGCACAGCTTCAGGATGGCGCCCAGGTGCTCGTTGGGCACGTGGATGTGACAGGTGAGGATGGGCTCCTCGAACTTGGTGATGTTCTGCGTCGGCGGCAGCTTCGCCGGGTTGTCCACCAGGAGCACTTCATCCTTGGTGGTGGTGATGCGGTAGACCACCGACGGGGCCGTCGTGATCAGGTTGAGGTTGTACTCGCGCTCCAGGCGCTCCTGGACGATCTCCATGTGGAGCAGGCCCAGGTAGCCGCAGCGGAAGCCGAACCCCAGCGCCGTGGACGACTCCGGCTCGTAGGTGAAGGCGGAGTCGTTGAGCGTGAGCTTCGCCAGCGCGTCGCGCAGGTTCTCGTAGTCGGACGAGTCCACCGGGAAGATGCCGGAGAACACCATCGGCTTGACTTCCTTGAAGCCCGGGAAGGGCTGCTCGGTGGGCCGCGCCTCCTCCGTCACGGTGTCGCCGACCTTCGCGTCCTGCAGCTCCTTCACGTTGGCGACGAGGACACCCACCTCGCCCGCCATGAGCTGCGTCACCGGGCGCGAGAACGGGCTGAACACGCCCAGCTCCTGCACCTCGAAGACCTTGTTGTTGCTGAACATCTTGATCTTCTGCTTCAGCTTCAGCGTGCCTTCCAGCACGCGCACCAGCGTCACCACGCCCCGGTAGTTGTCGTACCAGGAGTCGAAGATGAGCGCCTTGAGCGGCGCGGACGGCGAACCCGTGGGCGGCGGCACGCGCTGCACCACCGACTCCAGGATGTCGTGGATGCCGATGCCCTCCTTCGCGGAGGCCGGCACCGCGACGGACGCGTCGATGCCGATGACGTCTTCAATCTCCCCGCGCGTGCGGTCCACATCCGCGGAGGGCAGGTCGATCTTGTTGATGACCGGGATGATCTCCAGCTCGTGTTCCAACGCCATGTAGACGTTGGCGAGCGTCTGCGCCTCCACGCCCTGCGTCGCGTCCACGACGAGCAGCGCGCCCTCGCACGCGGCGAGGCTGCGGCTCACCTCGTAGGCGAAGTCCACGTGTCCCGGCGTGTCGATGAGGTTGAGGACGTAGTTCTGGCCGTCCTTGGCGGTGTACGTCATCCGCACGGACTGGGCCTTGATGGTGATGCCCCGCTCTCGCTCGATGTCCATGTTGTCGAGGAACTGGGCCTGCGCCTCACGCTTGGTCAGCGTGCCTGTCTTCTCCAGGAGGCGGTCGGCCAGCGTCGACTTTCCATGGTCGATGTGGGCGATGATGCAAAAATTGCGGATGTGCGCGTTTTCAGCCGGCATGGTCAGGGCGCTCGTCGGTCGCGAAGCGGGCGTAGGTAACACCGAACCGCCTGAAAATCCACGACCGGCGCACACCTGCCCGCCGGGCACTCCACCCGCCTGACGCCCGGCATTACCTCGATGCGCCCCCCGGCATCCAGCCCGGGGGGACTCGAGCGGCGCGCAGGCGGCCCGCCCTTCAGCCCCGGGCGCGGACAGGCCCCGCGGCCTGGTCGCGGAAGAACTGAATGGTGTGGCGCAGGCCCTCCGCCAGCTGCACGGACGGCTCCCAGCCCAGCACCTTCTTCGCGTGTGCCGCGTCGATGCACGAGCGCAGCTGCTCGCCCGGCTTGCCCGGCGCATGCGCGGCCTTCAGCGAGCTGCCGCCGGCCTCCGCGATGAGCTCGTAGAGCCGGTTGATGTCCGTCTCCACGCCGGTGCCGATGTTCGCGGCGCCCACGTAGTCGCTCTGGAAGGCTAGGTAGTTGGCGCGGGCCACGTCCGGACCGAAGACGAAGTCACGCGTCTGCTTGCCCTCGCCGAAGATGGTGCAGCCCTGCCCCGCGATGACACGCTGGCTGAAGATGGCCACCACGCCCGCCTCGCCGTGCGGGTTCTGCCGGGGGCCGTACACGTTGGCGTACCGCAGGGCGACGTACGGCAGGCCGTACTGCGCCCGGTAGTAGCCCAGGTACAGCTCGCCCGCCGCCTTGGAGACGCCATAGGGCGACACCGGCCGCTGGGGGTGGTCTTCACGGGCGGGGAAGTAGTCCTGCTCGCCGTAGATGGCGCCGCCGGTGGAGCTGAAGATGACCTTCTTCACGCCGGACTGGCGCGCGGCCTCCAGCAGGTTCGTCATGCCGCGGATGTTCACGTCCGCGTCGAAGCCGGGGTCCTCCACGCTGCGGCGCACGTCCATCTGGGCGGCCAGGTGACAGAGCACCTGGGGCTTCTCCGTGCGGATGAGCTCCGCGGCTTCCGGGCTCCGGATGTCGTGCACGGCCAGCCGCACGCGCGGATCCAGGTTCTCCTTCTTGCCGCTCGACAGGTTGTCCAGCGCGATGACCTCATGGCCATTGCGCAGGAACTCATCGCACACGTGCGAGCCGATGAAGCCCGCGCCGCCCGTTACCAGGACTTTCACGCCGTTCTCCCCAGGCCCGGCCGCCACGGGCCCGGGCCGTCTACCTCGCGTTCACTCGCGCGCGGCCAACCTAAGTCCCAGAGGGGCGAGCGGCAACCTCACGGAAGTAGGCGATGGTGTCCCGCAAACCATCCTCCAGCTTCACCTTGGGCTCCCACCCCAGCAGCGTGCGCGCGCGGGTGATGTCCGGCTGACGCTGCTTCGGATCATCCTTGGGCAGCGGGTGGTAGACGATCTGCCTACCCCCACCGGCCGCCTCGCGCACGGCCTCCGCGAACTGCTTGATGGTCATCTCGCGCGGGTTGCCGATGTTCACCGGGCCCCGGACGTCCGACAGCACGAGCCGCACCAGGCCGTCCACCAGGTCCTTCACGTAGCAGAACGAGCGCGTCTGGCTGCCGTCCCCGAAGACGCTGAAGTCCTCGCCCTTAAGCGCCTGGCCCACGAAGGCGGGCACCACGCGGCCGTCGTTGAGGCGCATGCGCGGGCCGTAGGTGTTGAAGATGCGCACGATGCGGACGTTCACGCCGCGGCTGCGCTCGTACGCGGCGCTGATGGCCTCCGAGTAGCGCTTGGCCTCGTCGTACACCGAGCGCGGGCCAATGGGATTCACGTTGCCCCAGTAATCCTCCTTCTGGGGGTGCACCAGCGGGTCGCCGTACACTTCCGACGTGGAGGCCATGAGGAACACGGCCTTCTTCTTCTCCGCCAGCTTCAGCGCGTTCTCCGTGCCGATGGAGCCCACGCGCAGCGTTTCGATGGGGAGGTTCGCGTAGTCGATGGGCGACGCGGGCGAGGCCAGGTTGAGGACGAAGTCCACCGGCCCGTCCACCTCCAGCCCCTCGGTGATGTCCTGGTTCACGAACTGGAAGCCCGCGCGCGGCTTGAGCGTGCGGACGTTCGCTTCGTTCCCGGTGATGAGGTTGTCCACCGCGAGGACGGACTCCGCGCCGTCATCCAGCAGCCGCTCACACAGGTGCGAGCCCACGAATCCGGCCCCACCCAGCACCACCGCCCGCTTGCCACGCATGCTCGTCACGTCACGCCTCGTTCTTCAGGAGAGTTCGTCGAAGGTTGCCTGGCCCGGCAGCTGCGCTTTGTACTTCTCCAGCACCAGGTCGATGCCCTGCCGGATGTATTCGGCCACGGGCACCTTCGTCTTCTGGTTCAGCGCCTTGAGCAGTTCGTTCTGCTCCGGAGTGATGTAGATGGTGGTGCTGACTTTCTTTCGGGCCATGGCGATACGTGAAAATATATGGAATGACGTGGCCTGCGAAAGCACGGAAGTGAAGCGGCGCGAACATGGCGCCCCACCTGCTCGGGAGGCACCTTGGCTTCTAGCAACCGTTTGATTTTCCTGGGCTTCCTGGTTGCGGGCGCGCTCACGGGCTGCGCCTCCCAGAAGGCCGCGGAGGTCCCTGACGCAGCGCGCAAGCGTCCCGAGGCGGAGGGCGTCCGGGGGAAACAGGACCCGGGGGAGACGGTCACGGAGTTGGACGCCAACGGCGATGGCCGCACGGACGTCTGGGAGTACCGGCTCAAGGACGCGCTGGTGCGCAAGGAGCTGGACCTGAACTGGGACGGCCGGGTGGACGTCACCCAGTACCTGGATCCGCAGGGCGCGAAGGTCCGCGAGGTGATGGACCTGGACTACGACGGCAAGGTGGACGCCACGTACCACTACGCCGAGGGCAAGCGCACGAAGGGCGAGCGCGACCTGAACGGCGACGGCCGCGCGGACTCGTGGCTGTACTACGAGAACGACACGCTCGTGCGGAAGGAGCGCGACGCGAACCACGACGGCCGGGGGGACTACTGGGAGTACTGGGAGAACGGCCAGGTGGATCGCATTGGCGAGGACCTGGACGGCGACGGCACCGTGGACCAGTGGACCCGCAATCCGAACGCGGCGGCGAAGTCCAAGGAGTGACGTCGAAGGCCCGGCCGGCGCACCGTGACGGCGCGCCAGCGGGCTTCACAGCGGGGAACTACGGGGCGCTGGTGCCCGTGCGCCCGTAGGAGTCCTCCAGGCGCACCACGTCATTCAGCTCGGGGGTGCTGACCTCGAGGATGTCGCAGTCGGTGATGGCGACCATGCGGTGCTTGGTCAGCGGCTTGATGTGGTAGCTCTCACCGGGGTTCATCTCCTTCTCGATGAGGCCCTGGCCCTCGTCCACGACGAAGAGGAGCTTGCCGCTCTGGACGTGGATGGTCTCGTCCTTCACGTTGTGGAACTGGAGGCTCAGCTTGTGGCCGGCCTTCACGTGCAGGAGCTTGCCCACGTAGCGCTCCGTGTGGGCCCAGATGAGCTCGTGGCCCCAGGGCTTCTCCACCCGCTTCGTCGTCGTCATTTGCTTCGTCTCTTCCTTGCCCAGCAGCGCTAGTTCGTGCCGGCCACGTACGCGTCGAGCTGGGTCTCGCGCTTGAAGTCCGTCAGGTACCGACCCGCGGCTTCCTTGCTGGCGAAGCTGCCCATCCGGACGCGGTACCAGGTGCCCTTTCCAGGCACCTCCGCCGCCAGGATATAGGGGGCATAGCCCTTGTCGCGCAACCGCGCGGCGAAACGGTCGGCGTCCTGGCGGCTCTGGAAGGCGGAGAGCTGGAGCGTGAACGCCCCACCCTTCACGGCCTCCGACGGACGCGGCGGCTCCGCGGGCAGCGCCTGGGCCCGGGCGATGGCCTCCTTCATGCCCCCGTCACGCGCGGCGGTGCGGGTGGCGACCGGCGTCTCCTCCACCTTTCCCTTCACCGGCTCCACGACCTTGGCGGGCTCCGGCTTCGCGGCGGCGACCTTGGCGGGCTCCGCGGGCTTGGGCTCCGGCTTCACGAGCGGCTTGCCGTTGGCGATGGCGTCCTCCTCGGCGGCGTCCATCGCGGGCAGCTCGCCCGTGTCGGGGTCCGGCGTGGGGGCCAGGGCGGGCTTCGCGGCGACCTTGGGGGCCTCCGCGGGCTTGGGCTCCGGCTTCACTTCGGGCTTCGCGGCGACCTTGGGGGCCTCCGGCTTCGCGGCGGGCTTGGGCAGCGGCGGCAGGGGCTCCGAGCCCGTCTTGCGGGTGAGCTCGTCCGGGAAGGTGAGCGGCGGCTCCTGGCGCGCGTCGTTGAGGACCTGCGCGTTGGCGTCCAGCGCGGAGAGCAGGTCCGGGGCTTCGGCCGTCTGCGCGTCGCTGGAGAGCTTCTTGCCCACCACCACGCCCAGCACGAACACGGCGCCCATCACGACGATGCCGGCGATCAACAGGCTGACGATCTGCCGGTTGTCCAGCGAGACGTCGAACTTCTCCTTCATCCGATGGGCGTCACGCATGGCGGGGCAGACCTCGATCGCGCGCTCACGGCCCGTGTAACGGCCTGTAGCGACAGCGTGCGCGCAAGCTACGCCCCACCCCCAGGCGGGTCAAATTCGCGGAGGCAGCGGGAAGCAGCGGCGCGCGCGAGGCCGGAAGTCCGGCCCCGGCTGCATCAAGGGACGACGCAGGACGCGCCGGGTGGGCTCAGACGATCCACCCGCCGCCGAGCACGCGATCCCGATCGTAGACGACCGCGGCCTGCCCCGGCGTGACGGCGCGCGCGGGCTCGTCGAGCTTCACGGACACCAGCCCGTGCTGCGAGATGTGGATCCGCCCCGGGGCGCCCGCGTGGCGGTGACGGATCCGGACCTCCACGGCCTGTTCGGGCGGAGGCGGACCGTCCACCCAGTGCGGCTGGAGCAGGCCGAACTGCGCGCGGCCGGTGCCCTCCGCGGGGCCCACGACGACGCGGTTCGTCTCCGGCTCCAGGCGCTGCACGTAGCGCACTTCGCCACCGCCCAGGTTGAGCCCCTTGCGCTGCCCCACGGTGAAGCGGTGGATGCCGTTGTGCGTGCCCAGCACCTTGCCCTCCGGATCCACGACCTCACCGGACGGCTGGGGGCCGGCGACCTTCTCCACGAACCCGGCGTAGTCACCGTCGGGCACGAAGCAGATCTCCATGCTCTCCGGCTTGTGGGTGGTGGGCAGGTTGTGGCGCTCGGCGACGGCGCGCACCTCCGGCTTGGTGAGGTGGCCCACGGGGAAGAGCACGTCCTTCAGCTCCTCCTGGCCCAGGGTGAAGAGGAAGTAGCTCTGGTCCTTGGCGGCGTCCACGGCGCGGCGCAGGTGGAAGCGTCCGTCCACCTCCTCCACCTGGGCGTAGTGGCCCGTGGCGAGCCGGGCGCCCAGGGCGCGCGCGCGCTTGAGGAGGAAGTTGAACTTCACGTCGCGGTTGCAGCTCACGCACGGGATGGGCGTCTTGCCGCCCAGGTACGACTGGACGAACGGATTGACGACCCGGTCCTGGAAGATCTCCTCGGCGTTGGCCACGTAGAACGGGATGCCCAGCGTCTGGGCCACCGCGCGGGCGTCGTCGATGTCGTCCGGACTGCAGCAGCTGCCGCACTTCGCGGCGCCCTCGTAGGACCAGACGCGCAGGGTGATGCCGATGACCTCGTGGCCCTGCTCCTTGAGCAGGGCGGCGGCGGCCGAGGAATCCACCCCACCGCTCATGGCAACGACGACTCGCATGGGGCTCCTTCCTACACGCCCCCGGGCCGGGACGCACGGCCGGATGGTGCTCCAGGCCCCCTTCCCTGCCCTCCGGCCGGGAGGAGGCCCCCTTCAGGAACCGCGCGCCGCCCAGGCCGTGAGCCGGGAGCGCAGCTCGTCGGCGGTGTTGAGCGAGGGGTCGTCGAGCACGGATTCGACAAGGTACCGGGTCGCCTCGCCCACCTTCGGCGAGGGGCCGATGCCCAGCGTCTTCATGATGTCGCCCCCGGTGAGCGCCAGCTCCTTCGCGGACAGCGGAGGCTTCGCGGCGGCCAGCGCCTCCAGCCGCGAGGCCAGCGCCTCCACCGCGGGCAGCCGCTCCGGGGCCCGGACCTGGACGCGGGCCTTCGCCACGGAGAGGAGCGCGGGCAGGTTCGAAAGGCCCACGCGGGCGAGCAGCCGGCGCAGCGCGGGGTCCGCGTCGTCCACGCGTGTCTCCAGCTTCGAGTGCTCGACGAGCAGGCCAATGAGGTCCGCGGACTTGTTGGGGAACTTCAAACGCAGACACAGCTCACGGGCCTGCGTCGCGGTGTCGATGTCCGCGAGCAGCGTGGCCATGCGCAGGTCCGCGTCCAGCGGCGCGGCCTGCACGGCGGCGCGGGCCAGCCGGGCGCCTTCCGCGTCCGCGTGGGCCACCTCCGGCAGGAAGACCTCCATCAGCCCCGTGTCCGCCAGCAGGTGCAGCCCCAGCTCCGCGCGGGGCGACAGGAGCAGCTTGAGCAGCTCCTCGCGCACGCGCTCCAGCGCGACCTTGCGGAAGACGGCCAGGGTCGCGGGGATGGCGTCACGGGTGTCGGGGTCCAGCGTGAAGCCCAGCACGGCGGCGAAGCGCACGGCGCGCAGGGGGCGCAGGCCGTCCTCGGAGAAGCGCTCCTGCGCGGAGCCCACGCAGCGGATCAGCTTCGCGGGCAGGTCCACCTGTCCGCCGAACGGATCCACCAGCTCGCGGTCGAGCGGGTTGTACGCCATGGCATTGATGGTGAAGTCGCGCCGCGACAGGTCCTTCACGATGTCGCGCTCGAAGGACACGGAGCTGGGGCGCCGGCCATCCAGATAGTCCCCTTCCGAACGGAACGTCGTCACCTCCACGTGGTTGCCGCCGGTGACGACCGTGACGGTGCCGTGCTGGATGCCCGTGGGGATGACCTTGCGGAAGGCGCGCTGGACCTCTTCCGGCAGCGCACTGGTGGCCACGTCGAAGTCCTTCGGGTGGACCTTGCGCACCATGTCCCGCACGCAGCCGCCCACCAGATAGGTGGGGTGGCCCAGCTCGCGCAGGCGGGTGATGACTTCGAGCACGGGCTTCGGAACGTCGGCGTCGTGGAGGTTGGCGATCATGTCCGCGAGGGTGGGAGGAGGCGGGCCCGTACGTTGCCGTCTTCCGGCGGGCCTTGCCACTGCGATGGCCCTCGCGAAGACCGGCATACGACAAATGACGTATACGTGGGCAAATGAAAGTCTTCAGGAAACTCCAGCCCACATACCCCGACAATCATTTCAACGCATCACCTACCGCGGGCACGGTCCAACGGGCCGCCGCCCCCAGCGAGGAAAGCCATGTTCAAGGTCACCAGCAACCACACGTTCAAGAACCCCTCCCGCCTGCAAATTGATCAGACGACGCAGGGCAAGAAGAGCGACTACAGCCACGCGGTCAGCGGCGTGAACCAGATGCTCGACAAGGGCAACTTCGGCATCTCCGACCGCTCCAAGAGCAGCGTCATCAACAACGTCATCCAGGTGGAGAAGGGCCAGCGCAGCGAGGTCAACGCGCACCAGCGCGAGGCGCTGAACTTCGGCCGCGACGCCTTCGTGAGCATCAGCAAGGGCCAGTTCAAGCAGGGCGCGGTGGAGGCCCTCGGCTCCGGGCTCAACGCCGCGGCCTCGGGGTTCAAGTCCACGTACACGCCGACGCCGCACGAGAAGCAGGGCATCGACCCCTGGTGACCCCTGCCTGCTGACGGGCCGGGCATCACGCACGGCGACTGGCGGGTGCGTCTGTTAACGATGCAGCCGCCATGTCCGAATCCCGAACCACCGCGGTGCACGTCCACGACGCCTGTGAGGTGTACGTGGGCCGCGCCTTCCGCGCCTGGGCGAAGCCCGGGCCGCTCAACCCCGTGCCCGGCCGCTTCGGCAACCCGTTCAAGCCCGGGGGCGTGAAGACCTGGAAGGCGATGATCCGCACGTACTTCGAGCCGTGGCTGGCGAAGCTGCCCGCGGACGAAGCCGAGCGGATCCGCGACGAGGCCCAGCGGCGCATGGCGCCCGGCCCGGACGCGTTCGAATCCTTCCGCTGGTACCTGGAGCTGCGCACGAAGCACGACGCGGATTTCCTGCGCGACGTGCGGACGTTGCGAGGCAAGCGGCTGGGCTGCTGGTGCAAGCCGGGCCCGTGCCACGCGGACGTGTTGGCTACGTGGCTGGACGCGGGCCAATAGTCAGTGACGCGCGCTCTCCCGCTCGCGGACCTGCGCGGACTGGGACGCGAGCGTCGCTTCCACCTGCCTCCGTGTGCCCAGGGCTTCCGACAGCGTCAGGCAGGCCTGGGCGATGGCATTGCGCGCGGCGAGTGAGTCCGCCAGCGGATCCAGCATCACGAAGTCATGGATCATCCCCTCGTACTGGAGGGCCAGCACGGGGACGCCCGCGTCCACGAGCCTGCGCGCGTAGGCCTGGCCTTCGTCGCGGAGCACGTCGCATTCGCCGTTGAGGATCAGCGCGGGCGGCAGGCCTCGCAGCTGCGCGTCGGTCGCGCGCAGGGGGCTGACCGTGGGCTCCGTGCGGAGGGAGGAGTCTGGGGCGTAGTTGTCCCAGAACCACTGCATGCCGCTCCGGGTGAGGAAGTAGCCGTCCGCGTAGCGCGCGTAGGAACCCGTATCGAACCGGGCATCCGTGACGGGATAGAACAGCACCTGCTGCAGGATGCGCGGACCGCCGCGCTCCTTCGCCAGCAGCGTGAGCGCCGCCGCCAGATTGCCACCCGCGCTGTCCCCCGCCACGGCGATCCGCTGTCCATCCAGATCCGCTTCGCCGCCGTTCTTCGCGACCCACTGGAGCGCGGCGTAGGCCTGTTCGAGCTGAGCGGGGTACTGCCCTTCCGGAGCGGGCGTGTAGTTGATGAACACGACCGCGCACCGGGAGCCCACGGCCAGATCACGGATCAACCGGTCATGCGTGTCTTTATCGCCCAACACCCAGCCGCCGCCGTGGAGGTAGAGCACCACCGGGAGCTTCTCCGACGCGTCCGCGGGCCGCACGATGCGGACGGAGACCTGGCCGTCTGGGCCCACCGGAAGGGAGCGGTCCTCGATGCGGGCCGGCTTCCGCGCGCTCTTTCCCGCCTGCACGCTTCGGAGCACGCCACGCGCCTCCGCGGGAGGCAGGGTTTCGAGCGCGGGCCCGCCCGCTTTCTTCAACTGCTCCAGGAAGGCGCGGGCGTAGGGATCCAAGCCGGAGTCGGAAGGCTGCTTCGTGTCGGTGGGCATGGCGTCTCTCCTCCTGGGCCGAGGATGGCCACGCACGGCAGGAGTGGGAGACGCAGGCACACGGTGGGCTTGTCCGATGCGTCGCGTCTGGTATTTACAGCTATGCAGCTATTTCCAGCTTTTCACGGAGAGTGTCATGAGTGAGTCCGCTGTGCTTCGCAGGCCGCGCTTCCGCACTGCCCTGGCGCTGTTGCTGGCCCTCCCCCTGGCCTCCTCGTGCAGCCCGGAGCAAGGGACCGACACGCCGGTCCAGAGCGAGGCGCCCCTGGCGTCCGTCATCACCAACACGTCCTTCGAGACGAACACCAGCGGCTGGTCCAGTTGGCAGGGAACGCTGACGCGAGAGGCGCGCACCGGAGCGCCGGACGGGCAATACGTCGCGCGCGTCACCGTCAGCGGCGCGGCGACGCTCTACTCGCTGGACGGCGCGCAGAGCGGCATTCCGAACGCGCCGCAAGGGCAGGCGTATACGGCGACGGCCTATGTCGCCGCGGGCAACAGCGGCACGGTGGGCAAGCCCGTCAGCCTCATCCTCCGGGAGAAGAACGCCTCTGGCACGACGTACAAGCTCTTCACGGCGGACGCGACGCTGACGACCGGCTTCCAGCGGATCACGGTCAGCGGCACCGTGGAGCGCGTCGGAGACACGGTGGATGTCTACGTCCTCCAGAACCAGGCGGCGTCCGGCAACGCCATCCTCGTGGATGCCATCACGCTGGAGACGGCGGGAGGCGGCGGCTCGAATCCGTCGGGTGAGCCGATGCCGGTGGGTGACCTCACGGGCTGGCGGCAGGTGTTCACCGACGACTTCACGACCCAGGTGCCCGTGGGCCAGTTCCCTGCGGCGGTGTCGTCGAAGTGGGGCGTGTACCCGGATGGCTGGAAGGACACGAGCAAGAACGGGACGTATTCGCCGTCGAAGGTCGTCAGCATCCAGAACGGCGTGTTGAACAAGTACCTGCACACCGAGAACGGCGTGCACAGGGTCGCTGCGCTGGTACCGAAGATCCCTGGAGCGAACACAGCGGGCGGACTGCCCGCGGGACGCTACGCGATACGCTTCCGGGCGGACGCGGTGCCCGGCTACAAGGTCGCGTGGTTGCTCTGGCCGGACAGCGAGGTGTGGCCGCGCGATGGGGAGATCGACTTCCCGGAGGGCGACCTGAACGGCACCATCTCCGGGTTCATGCACCGGCAGAACGGGACGTCGGGCGGGGATCAGGACGCGGCGTCCTCGAGCGCGCGGTTCACGTCCTGGCACACGGCCATCATCGAATGGACCCCGGGCCGTTGCCGCTTCATCCTCGATGGCACGGTCATCCTGGACAAGACCAGCCGGGTGCCGAACACGACCATGCACTGGGTCATCCAGACGGAGACCGACCTGAGCGGCACGCCGCCGAGCAACAGCGCCGCAGGCAACGTGCAGATCGACTGGGTCGCCGTCTGGGTGCCGAAGTAGCACGGGCCCGCTGAAACAATGGCGGCGGAGCTGCTAGGACGGACCGCATGGGACTCGATGCGAGCTACCAGGCCCTTCCCGGCGGTTCCCCGCTTCTGGATTTGGCGCGGCGGAACACCGGCGTGGGCGGATGGCTGATGTCCGTCACCCGGTTGCTCCGGGCTCCGCGCGAGGAGACCCTGGCTCCGGGCGGTCCGGACTCCGACGAACTCCTGCTCCTGGACGCCGTGCGAGACATGCTGCGCACCCGCCCCGACCTGGCGACGCAACAGGTGGCTCTCGACCGGAGGTGGGATCACCTGCACTTCGTCCTCTCCGACCGCCGCCGGAACGCGCCGGGAACGGAGGACGACTCGCTGGCCGGCATCGCGATCCATGGCGAGGCGAAGATCGCCCCGCACGTGGTTGCGGGTCAGGGCGTGCCCCTGCGCTACACGCGGCCAGAGACAGTGGAGCGGATCGCCCGGATGCTGGAGGCCGTGCGGTTCGACACCCTTCGCGAGCACTTCACCTTCGAAAACCTGAGCCTGGCGAGCGTCTACAAGTGCCCGCGCGAGGATGCCATCAACGAGGCCTGGCAGTGGCTCCACGAGCGCTTCGAGTTCTTCCGGGCCTTCTACGTCACGGCCGCGAAACACGGAGACGGTGTCCTCGTCTGTGTGGACTGAATCCAGCTCAGGACCGGCTTTTCCCGCCTCCTGAGACAAGCCCGGGTGTCTTGAGACACCCGATTTGTGTTCATGTTTCATGGAAGGAATCCAGACACCGCGTGCCATGGTCGCGGACCCATTTTCCGGGAGCCCACATGCGCACCACTTCTTGGATGTCCTTGGCCGTCGTTCCCCTGCTGTTGTGTCTCGCGTGCAGTCCCGAGAGCGAGTTACCCGGGGAGGACGTCGTGTCCTCCCAGGCGTCCGCGCTCGTCGTGTCCGGTGGCTCGATGCTGTCCGCTCGCTACCAGCACACCGCCACGCTGCTCGCCAACGGCAAGGTGCTGTTGGCGGGTGGAGGGACGCCCACGGGCACGTACGCCACCACGGAGCTGTATGACCCGGCGACGGCCACTTCCGTCAGCGGTCCATCGATGATCACCGCGCGCCGCTTTCACACCGCCACGCGGTTGCTGGACGGCAGCGTGCTGGTCGTGGGCGGCATCAACTCGAGCGTGCTCTCGTCCGCCGAGCGCTACGACCCCGCCACGAACACCTGGAGCGCCGCCGCTCCCCTGCCCCGCATCAGCTACGACCACAGCGCCACGCTGCTCGCGGACGGGCGCGTGCTGGTGGTGGGCGGCGTGAGCTACGTCACCTCGACCTATGTCTATACGCCGTCCACGAACACCTGGGCGGCCACCGGCTCGCTCAACGCCGGGATGATGGGCCAGGCCGCGGTGCGGCTCGCGGACGGCCGCGTGCTCGTGGCGGGCGGTGGAAACTTCACGACGTCCTCCAGCAACCACGCGGAGCTCTGGGACCCCACCACGGGGACGTGGACCACCGTCGCGTCGATGAACACGGGCCGCAATGGCCACACCCTGCAACTGCTCTCCAGCGGCAAGGCGCTGGTGACGGGCTACTCCACGGCGGCGGAGCTGTATGACCCGGCCACCAACACCTGGACGAACACCGGCGCCACGTCCGTCCAGCACTTCTCCGCGCCGTCGGTGACGCGGCCGGATGGCACCATCCTGATGGCCGGTGGCTCCTACAACACGATGCAGGTGGAGCTGTTCTCTCCCACCACCAGCACCTGGAGCACGGTGGGAACGCTGACGCAGTCCCGCGTGGCCCACCCCACGGTCGCGCTGCCGAACGGCCGCGTCCTGTTCCTCGGAGGGACGACCTACAACGCCCAGGGCAACATGCAGGCGCTGGCGAGCATCGAGGTCTTCGACTCCGCCGCCACCTGCACCCCGACGACGTGCGCGGCCCAGGGCAAGACCTGCGGAGCCATCTCCGACGGCTGTGGTGGCACCCTCACCTGCGGCACCTGTGGCGCCGGGCAGGTCTGCTCCAGCAGCAACGTCTGTACCGCCGCTGCCTGCACCCACAACGTCTGTACGACGGGCTCGTCGCTGAACAAGGATTGCAACTCCTGCACGTATTCGGTGTGCAACCGCGACCCGTACTGCTGCACCACGGCCTGGGACAGCATCTGCGTCAGCGAGGCCACCTCCTGGTGTGTCATCGCGCAGCCGGGCTGCGTCGTGAGTCAGTAGCCGTCACTTCCGGGTCGGCCTCCGCCGAGTGGAGGCCACCCGGGTTTCCCGATAGGGAAGCGGCTACGCTGCGCCGCGCATGAAGTACACCTTCGTCTTCACCACCGCGGCGGCACTCCTCACCTTCCTGGCGCAGCGGCTCCAGGGCTTCGGCTGGCTGCTGCTGTGGCCCGCGCTGAGCTTCGCGGTCCTGGCGCTCGCCTATGCCGGAGTGGGCGCGAGGGCCTTCGGGAAGCAACCGGACGGACGGATGCGGCCGTGGGCCGTGTTCGCGCTCCTGCCCTACCTGCTGCTCACGTGGGGCACCTGGCATCTGGCGCGGCGTTTCTCCCGGGAGCGAGCCTTTGACGAGGTGGTGCCGGGGGTCCTGGTAGGCCGCCGGCTGCTCCCCGGCGAGCTGCCCTCGGGTGTCACGGCCGTGCTGGACCTGACCTCCGAGTTCATCGAACCGGGAGGCATCCGCGCCGCGGGCCGGTACGTGTCCCTGCCCATCCTGGACGCATCGACGTTGCCCGTGGAGCAGGTAGCACCGGTCCTTCGTGAGCTGGCCGCCCTGCCCGGGCCGCTCTACATCCACTGCGCGCAGGGACATGGGCGCACCGGGATGATCGCCGCCGCGTTTCTCGTGGCGCGGGGGGATGCTCCGGATGCGAAGGCCGCACTCGCTCGGGTGCGTCAGGCACGGCCCGGGGTGCGGCTCTCCGCATTGCAGGAGCGTGCGCTCGACGCGTTGTCGGCGGCTCTCCGTCCCGCAGGCGTCTGAACCGCGAGGCCTGGACACGGCAGGCCCCGCGGGTGATCAGGCTCGCTCAGCTCTCGGCGGACGGAGTCTGCTCCAAGCCCGGATGGGCGGAGTCGCAGACTGGCGCGGTGTCCTCGGACCGCTGGCTCTGCTCCGGGGAGATGGACGCGGTCTCATTGGAAGGCGCGGACGCGGAGCACCATCCCGCCGCCTCACAACTGGTGCGGTAGGTCCCCTCATAACAAGTGTCGAGGCAGTATTCGAAGCAGACCTCATCGCACTGCGGCGGATAGGCAAACGCGGCGCCGGGGGCCACGGCGAGGACGGCGGACACGGCCATCAGGGACTTCCTCAGCGCGTTCATCGGCATTCCTGTTGTGAGGGGAAGGTGCCTGCACGAAACGCAGGCACCCCGGCAGCAGATGCCAGCCATGGAAGGCAATGACAGACGTCCACGCCAGCACCGTCTCCGACTGAACATTCACCTCATCCCCAGGGGCGTGCCCGTGGAAGTCAATCGTGGCAACCCGCGATACCGGGCGCCTCCATTCTCAACCTGCGTTTAACAGCCTGTTGGTCTCCCCGGGTCTAGTCCCCAGCGGCACCGGGCCGTATCTCTCTTCGCACAGCGAAAGCACACGGGAGAGAACACGATGCAGAAGCGCAGACTCGGAAACAGCAACCTGGAGGTCTCGGCCATCGGGCTTGGCTGCATGGGCATGAGCCATGGCTACGGCCCGCCCGCGGACAAGACGGAGATGATGGCCCTCATCCGGTCGGCCGTGGACCAGGGCGTCACCTTCTTCGACACCGCAGAGGTCTACGGCCCCTGGACGAACGAGGCGCTCGTCGGTGAGGCCCTCGCCCCGGTTCGCGGGCAGGTGGTCATCGCCACGAAGTTCGGCTTCAAGCTGAGCGCCGATGGCAAGCAGGAGGGCCTGGACAGCCGGCCCGAGCACATCAAGCAGGTCGCCGAGGCCTCCCTCAAGCGGCTCAAGACCGACGTGATCGACCTGTTCTACCAGCACCGCGTGGACCCGGACGTGCCCATCGAGGACGTCGCGGGCGCGGTGAAGGATCTCATCCAGGCAGGCAAGGTCCGGCACTTCGGCCTGTCCGAAGCGGGCGCGAAGACGATCCGCCGCGCGCACGCGGTCCAGCCGGTCACCGCCCTCCAGAGTGAATACTCCCTGTGGTGGCGTGAACCGGAGAAGGAGATCCTCCCGACCCTCGAAGAGCTGGGCATCGGGTTCGTGCCGTTCAGCCCCCTGGGCAAGGGTTTCCTGACGGGCAAGTTGCCCGACGCCTCCCAGCTCGACAAGAACGACTTCCGCAACATCCTTCCGCGCTTCACGCCCGAGGCCCGCGATGCGAACCAGGTCTTCGTCGATCTGCTGGGCAGCGTCGCGGCCCGGAAGAAGGTGACGCCAGCGCAGCTCGCGCTCGCCTGGGTCCTGGCGCGCAAGCCGTGGATGGTCCCCATCCCGGGCACCACGAAGCCGCACCGGCTGGAGGAGAACCTCGGCGCGGCCCGGGTGGAGCTGACGGTGGACGAGGTCCGTGACCTCACGGATGCCGCCTCGAAGCTCACGGCGCAGGGAGCCCGCTACCCCGAGGCCCTGGAGAAGATGACCGGCCGCTGATCCGCCTTCACACGGCCTTCAGCGCCAGCTCCCGCGCCGCTTCGACGAAGAGTCGCAGCGGCGCGGAGCGCTGCGCACGGCTGGGGTAGTAGAGGAAGAAACCGGGCACTGTGGGCGCGTAGGCCTCCAACACCCGCACGAGCCGTCCCGTGCGCAACCGCTCCGCCACCGCGGGCTCCATGGCATACGCCAGCCCCAGGCCCTGCTCCGCCAGGTCCAACGTCAGGTGATTGTCACTGCTGACCACGCCCCCGCGCACTGGAACACGCCAGTTCCTGCGGCCCCGCTCCAGCTCCCATGCGTAGAGCGCCCCGGTGGAGCGCATGCGGAACGTGATGCACTCATGCTTCAGCAGGTCCTCCGGGCGCTGGGGCGTCCCGTGGCGCTCCAGGTAGCTGGGGGCGCCCACCACCACGAAGCGGAACGCCTCCGTGAGCCGCACCTGCACCATGTCGCGCTCGATGGATTCGCTCAACCGCACACCCGCGTCGTAGCCCTCCGCCACGATGTCCACGAAGCGCTCCTCGATGACGACCTCCACCTCGATGCGTGGATGACGCGCGCGAAAGGTGGGGACCACCGGGGTGATGATGTAGGGCACCGCCGCCCGCGGCACGGACAGCCGGACCCGGCCCACCGTCTCTCCCGGCTGCGCGGCCACCTCCCCGAGCGCGGCGATCGCCTGCCCCATCGCGGGTCCCGCGGTCTCCACGAGCCGCCTGCCCGCGTCCGTCAACGCCACGCTGCGCGTCGTGCGGGTGAGCAACACCACGCGCAGCTGCTCCTCCAGCTGCCGCACCGAATGACTCACGGCCGCCGTGGAGACGCCCAGCTCGCGCGCCGCGCCGCTGAAGCTGCTCAGGCGCGCCACGACGAGGAACACCTGGAGCTGGGTGAAGGGTGCCGTATTCATTCGCGAGGACCCTCTTGGGCTTCACTGTTCAGCACGCGCCGCGAGGCTAGGGCCTCCCCCGCGCGGAGTCACCCCACCCGCTCACACGGCCTTGGCCGCCAGCTCCCGGGCCGCCTCGGCGAAGAGGCGCAGCGGCACCGAGCGCTGCGCACGGCTGGGGTAGTAGAGGAAGAAGCCGGGCACGGTGGGCGCGTAGGCCTCCAGCACCCGCACGAGCTTCCCGGTGCGCAGCCGCTCCTCCACGGCCGGCTCGAAGGCATAGGCCAGCCCCACGCCTTGCTCCGCCAGGGTCGAGGGCAGATGGATGTCATTGGTGACGACGCCCCCGCGTACCGGCACCCGCCAGTTCTTGCGTCCGCGCTCCAGCTCCCACGGGTAGAGCGTTCCGGTCGTCTGCGAACGGAAGGTGATGCACTCGTGCTTCAGCAGGTCCTCGGGACGCTGGGGCGTGCCGTGGCGCGCGAGGTAGCCCGGCGACCCCACCACCACGAAGCGGAACGCCTCCGTGAGCCGCACCTGCACCATGTCGCGCTGGATGGACTCGCTCAGCCGCACGCCCGCGTCGTAGCCCTCCTCGACGATGTCCACGAAACGGTCCTCGATGACGACCTCCACCTCCACGCGTGGGTGTCGTGCACGGAAGGTGGGGACCACCGGCGTGATGACGTAGGGCACCGCCGCCGTCAGCACCGTCAGCCGGACCCGGCCCACGGCCTCTCCGGGCTGCGCGGACACCTCGCGGAGCGTGGCCAGCGTCTGCCCCACCGCCGGGCCTGCTCCCTCCACGAGCCGCCGGCCCACGTCCGTCAGCGCCACACTGCGCGTGGTACGCGTGAGCAGCACCACCCGCAGCTGCTCCTCCAGCTGCCGCACCGCCTGACTCACCGCGGCCGTGGAGACGCCCAGCTCGCGCGCCGCGCCGCTGAAGCTGCGCAGCCGGGCCACGGCGAGGAAGACCTGTAACTGCGTGAAGGGCGCCGTATTCATTCGCGGGGACCGTATCCGAAGCCACTGTTAAGCACGCGTTAAGAGCCTATTGGCTCCTCGCGCGTAGTCATCCACGGGGCTGGCGCGTATCTCTCTTCCCACGTGAACGGGGCTCACCGGCCCCACTGCTCCTGGAGAGAAGATACATGCCTACCGCCAACGCCTACGCCGCCACCTCCGCGAAGTCACCGCTCGGCCCCCTGGCCATCCAGCGCCGGGAGCTTGGCCCGCGCGACGTGCTCATCGAGATCAAGTACTGCGGCATCTGCCACTCCGACATCCACACCGTCCGCGGCGAGTGGGGCGAGACGACCTACCCCATCGTCCCCGGCCATGAGATCGCCGGCATCGTCACCAGCGTCGGCGCCCAGGTGAAGAAGCACGCCGTCGGCGACCGCGTCGGCGTGGGCTGCATGGTGGACTCCTGCGGCGACTGCTCGTCCTGCCGCAAGGGGGAGGAGCAGCACTGCCTCAAGGGCATGGTCGGCACCTACGGCGCCACCGGGCGGGACGGCCAGTTCACGCAGGGCGGCTACTCCACCCACATCGTCGTGACCGAGGACTTCGTCCTCAAGATCCCCGAGGGCATCTCGCTCGACGCCGCCGCGCCGCTCCTGTGCGCGGGCATCACGACGTACTCGCCGCTGCGCCGCTGGGGCGCGGGCCCCGGCAAGAAGGTGGCCATCGTGGGCCTGGGCGGCCTGGGGCACATGGGCGTGAAGTTCGCTCGCGCGATGGGCGCGGAGGTGACCGTCCTGTCGCAGTCGCTGAGCAAGAAGGAGGACGGCCTGCGGCTGGGCGCGCACCACTACCACGCCACCAAGGATCCGGAGACGTTCCGGAAGCTCGCGGGCACGTTCGATCTCATCGTGAACACGGTGAGCGCGAAGATCGACGTGGACGCCTACCTGTCCCTGCTGGCCCTGGACGGAGCCCTGGTCAACGTGGGCGCCCCCTCCGAGCCGCTCTCCCTCAACGTGTTCTCGTTGATCATGCCCCGCCGGGTGTTCACCGGCTCGCTCATCGGCGGCATCCCGCAGACGCAGGAGATGTTGGACTTCTGCGCGAAGCACCACATCGGCGCGGACATCGAGGTCATCCCCGCCAGCAAGATCAACGACGCCTACGAGCGGGTCCTCGCCTCCGACGTCCGGTACCGGTTCGTCATCGACACGTCGACGCTGAAGTAGCTCACCCCTTCACGACGCCGTCGAAGACGCCGTAGCCGCCGGGGATGAAGAAGTCCTTCCCCGGCTCCAGGCCGAAGGCGTTCATCACCGTCGCCGCGATGTCCTGCGAGCGCGGCGCACGGGAGCCTCGGCTCCCGTCCTCCTCCACCAGCGACACCGGCGCCCCCATGGGCGAGCCGTTCATCGTCTCGTCGTAGCCGCCGAGCATCTGGTTGCCCTGGATGCCGCCGCCCACGAGCAGCGCGCAGGTCGCCGGGTGGTGATCACTCCCCTGCTTCGGGAACGTCCGCCCGAAGTCGCTGTAGACGTACACGAGCGTCTCATCCAGCAGCGACCGGGACGGGTCCGACTTGCTGGGGGTGAGGCTCATCTCGATGCACAACCGCCCCACCATCTCCAGCGCGATGCGCAGGTGGTTGGTGTGCATCTGCACGCCGTTCGCGCTGTGGGTGTCGAAGGAGTTGTTGGAGAAACTGGTGGCTCGCAGGTTCACCGACGTCACCAGGTCGGACTTCAACAGCCGCAAGGCGAGGTCATAGGACCCCATCGACGGACCCGTGCCGCAGGCGTCCGCGTAGCCGATGCACGCCGTCCAATTCTCCGGGTAGCTCGGGTCCGCCTTGAGCTTCTCCCACGCCAGGGTGTTGCCCAGCACGGAGAGGATGTCACGGCGGATCGTCCGGCTCGCGCCCTTGTAGGTGTCATAGAGCTGCTCGAGCATCGCGTCCGTGCCGCTCGTGGACACGCCCCGCTCCGCGCGCAGCGCCTTCATGAGCGCCGCGTCCACGGGCGTGAGCGGCACCGTCCCCGGAAGCGCCGAGCCGTCGAAGGCCACGTCCGGCACGTCGCTGCGGGCGCGGAGCCCCTTCCAGGCGCTGTCGCGCTTGTCGGACAGCGTCGGCTCCACCGATACCGCGGAGCGCAGCACGGTCGGGTTCGCCAGCGCGGGCAGTCCCAACGCGGTCGGAAGTTGACCGCCCAGGCTGACGTTGGGGATGGGCCGGTCCGGGAAGCGCTGGGCCATGGCGTTCGCGATGACGGCCTGCACCGCCGGGGCGCGGAAGCTCGCGCCCGCCACGCCGCACATGCTGGCGACGATGCCGCTCGTGTGCGCGGCCGTGTTCTGGTCCGCGCCCACGAGCAGCGCGGCCTTCTCGTAGAGCTTGTACGTGGGGTCCGCCCACGCATAGCCCCACGGCCGGTAGATCTGCTGGTTGTTCACGACAGGGTTCGTGCCCCGCGCGTCGGCGGGGTTCGCCCAGTTCCAGTAGATGGGCCCGCGCAGCTTGCGCACCGGCCCGGGCGCATCCAGGTCCACCGGCGAGCGGTCGAAGTTCTCCACCTGCTCCGGCAGGTAGCCCACGGGAATGACGCCGCCCTGCGCGGGGGGAATGAACTTGTTGATGCCGGCGCGGGACAGCGGGGAGAAGAAACTCTCCCAGTGCAGACCTCCGTCCAGCCAGATGCCCAGGAGCTTGGTGGGGCGTCCCGGCACTGGCGCGGCCGAGGCCGTGGACAGCCCGAAGCGCGCCATGAGTCCCAGTTGCGTGGCCCCGAGGGCCAGCTCGAACAGCTTGCGGCGAGAGAGCTTCATGGGGTGCCCCTTCAGTAGAAGATCCAGTGCGGGTGACGGATGAAGTACGAGCACACGCCCACCCAGGCGGGCTCGGTGTCCGTCGGTGTCGAGAGCGGCACGAAGACATCCGCGTAGAGCGCGTCCACCTGCGCGTCGGAGAAGCGCTCGCCCAGGAAGTGCAGGGACCAGCGGCGCAGCGTGGCCTTCACCTCCACGGGGTCTGCGGTGCGCTGCGTGCCCGCCGGGAAGAGCGCCACGTTGCCCGTCTTGGCCAACGCCAGACGGCACCACCGCTGGGACACCTGCGTCAGCGTGAGCGCGAACGTGGGGGATGCGCTCCGGTCCGGAGAGGTCTGGTTCATCACCGAGCCTCCGCCCAGCCCATAGAAGCGCTCGGCGGGGGGCTGCTGCCGCGGAGCTGGCACGGCGTCCGGCGGCTGCAGCGGGTAGAGGTCGTCACTGCGCTGCTCCGCCATCGGGATGCCGAACTCCGTCGCGGAGGTGAAGAAGTCGTCGTGGCCGAGCCCCAGCTGCTGGTACAGCGCCCGCTGCACCTGGGTCGCGTTCATGCGGGTGATGCGCGACGCATCGGGGTCCGGGCGCTCGTCGCGCTGCTGCGCGCCAAGCCCCTGCACCCACGCGCGGACCTCCGCCACGGTCAGCGTCGCCGTGCCTTCCGAGACGAGCTGGGCGTAGGACTTCTCCCCGATGGGCATCTGCTTGAAGGCGGCAATGCCCCGGCCTTCCAGCAGGCGGATCAGCTCGCTGTCATCCGGGCTGCCCGCCTTCACCAGCCGGGCATCGGAGACCAGGAGGCTCTGGAACGCGTCCGTGGAAGCGAAGTACCCACGCGCGCCCTGCGCGTGGCAGCCCTCACAGTGCGGCTTGAGGCCCTGCATGATGCGCACGGTTTCGGAGCTGGCCGGGGTGCCACAGGCGTTCTGAGCCTGCGTGGCGGGGGTGTCCCTGCCGCACGCGAACGCCACGGGAAGCACGAGAAGGAGGAGTGCGAAGCGGTTCATGTCAGCGCCCCCGCTGGAAGAGGTTGGACTGCGTGAGGGATTTGACGAACGGGCGGACCTTGCGGCCTTGCGCGACGAAGCGCGCCACCTGCGCGTCCAGGTAGCCCGCCTCCCGCGCCGGGTCGATGTCCCGCCCCAGCACCTGCGCATGGAGGTGCCGCACCACGCAGCGATCGAACGCCCCCGCTGCGACAATGAGCTTGGCGAAGCCGAGCGGGCCCACCGTCCCGTCCCCCACCTGCCCCAGCAGCGTCTGATCCGGAGGGAGGAAGTCGAGGAAGACGGCCTCGGGGTTCACCTGCTCCTGGGCCTCGGTGATGGGCGTGAGCAGCGTGTCGGCCGTGTACCAGCGGTTCCAGTGGCTGAACGGATCTCCGCCGTAGGGGTACACGCCCCTGCGCCACTGGATGGGCCAATGCCAGGTGGTGCCCACGCCGGGCATCAGGTACTTCGCGCCATGACCCTCGGACGCCGAGCCCTGCTTCGCGAAGCGCTTGAAGTGGATGGCCGCGGGGTCGAGCCGTCGGTGGCAGTGCTGGCAGGGCCCTTCCGTGCCCGGGTCGCGGCGGTACTCGTTGAACTTCTGCCCCAGGGGCGGCGAGAGGACCTCGCACGCCAGCGTCTCCAGGGCCCGCGCACCGCGCACGCGCTCGCGCGGATAGCCCGTGAGGAATCCCAGGCTGGTGAGCATGCCCGCGGCCGGAATGCCCCGCGAGGGATCCACCTGGATGCGAGGGTCGTAGCGGTAGTCGCGCTCGGCGAGGAGGAAGGGATTGCGCGCGGGGACCTGATACTCGCGCCAGGCGAGCGGATCCCCCGGTGCGTGTTCCGGATCCACCGGCGCACCCAGGAAGCGCGACGGCCGCCACCAGGAGTCGTCGTCGAGAAGCCCGGTCGCGCCGCCCTCCAGGCCCTGCATCACGTACGCGGCCTGCAGCCGGGTGGGCGCGACGGAGTACGTGCCGAGGATGAGGTCCGTCACCGGCCGGTCGTGCCACGCGAGGTGGGCGAAGAGGCGCGCGGGCTCCTCGGACACGAGCCGCCGCTGGCCCTGCTCGGCGTAGTGCAGGTAGTCCTCCCAGCCGGCGTACTGCTGGAAGTCGGCGTGGCAGCGCACGGCGTTGGGGCCGCAGCCGCAGGTGCCCACCGGACCAGCGGTGGCGCAGGTGAGGGGCACGGGGGTGCCGTTGACGGATCCGGTACCCGTGGCGGAGGTGTTGGCCGCGGCCCCCACCAGCGTCACCGTGGTGCCCGGCGCCCACCACGGCTCCACGGTGAGCTCCTCCACGGGCGTGCCATCCACCTTCACCCCGCTGCAGGCGGTGTCTTCACCCCGGAAGTACTTCCAGGCGCCAGCCTTCGCCGTGCCCGCGGGGCAGCGCTGGATGGACCGCTGCTGCTGCACGCCGTACTCCGGCGCGTCGGCGGTGCGAGGCACGAGCGGGATGTTGAACCAGTCGCGCGCCTGCTCGAACATCGTCCGGTAGAACGCGGGCTGCCCGAGCGTCTCGTCGACGAAGTGCTCCACGAAGGCCCGCTGCGAGGCGTCGTCGCCCGCGGCCTCGAGCGCGGCGAACTCCTCGTCCGTCGGGGGCGTCCCGCGCAGCGCGAGCGAGGCCCGCCGCAGCAGCCGGCTGGGGGCGAGCATGTCGTTCTTCTCGCCCGCGTCGGGGGCACCGGAAGGCGTGGGGTCCTCACACCCTGCGTCCGTCGAGCCTGACGGATCCACGTCATGATCAGCCGGCCCACCCACAACGCCAGTGCAGGCTGTCCACACGAAGAGAATCAGGGCCCACCCGACGGAGCGTCGCCAGGTGCCAGGAGCCATCGCGTCGCGCGAAATCATGCGCGCCGCAAAGGCAATGCGTGTGCCAGATACCCGACACAGCGGGCATTTCATCTCTCGCTCTGAGAAAGCGCGCGCGGCCGTGGAAACAGCGATGACTGGCGATGGCACTCCCCCACACAGTGAGGCCCGCTCCCCCCATTTCGTCATGGAGATCCACGTCACCCCGCCGTGCCTTCATGCTGTCGCCCTGCCAGCGGCGCACTGCCACCCATGGGCGGGATGATGCGGAGGGTGCTTTCCCTAGGATCTCCGCCGGTGGCCGGACGTCTCCGGCCCGGGGGAGGCAGCATGAAGCAGACACGCGGATTCGCCATGGTGATGGCTGTGACCACCGTGCTCACGGGAGCGCCCGACGTCCTGGCCCGTGACACGGTTCCATCCAACGTGGAGCCCAAGGTGATCTTCACCACCGGCCACACCGTCCGGTGCGGTGACACCCTCACCCAGCACACGCTCCTCACGCAGGATCTCAACTGCCCGGGCTCGGCGCCCTTCGCGCTCCGGGTCGTGGGCGCAGGCATCGTCCTCGACCTGGGTGGCCACACCGTGCGCCGCACCGGGACGACGACTACCGAAACACCGGGCATCGAGCTCCAGGCCAACAGCATGGTGCGCAATGGCACGGTTCAGGGATTCGGCCGGGGCATCGCCACGCCTGACGGCTCGGACGCTTCGAACGTGCGACTCCACAAGCTCGCGCTCGTCGACAACTACACGGGTGTCTACAACGCTGCCACCACGAACTTCCTCATCACGGAGTGCCGCGTGAGCGGAAGCGCCACCGGGCTGAGCCGTGAGTTCGACGCGTCCAGCGGCAGCTTCGACGTGAGGTCGTCGGTGTTCACCGGCAACAGGCTCGCGATGCTCGCGGACTACCATGACATCGACGTGCTCGACTCCACGTTCACGTCCAACGAGAGCGTCATCTACTGCTGGGAAGGCCGCGTCCGCTTCAGGTCGAGCACGATCGCGTGGAACAACTCCGTGGGCTCGATCCCCAACGACGGTGACGGCCCCCGGGCCTGCGAGGAGATGCGCTTCGAGAACACGCTCATCGCGAACAACGCCACGATCGCGCCCTACTCGATTCCCGTCTGGGAGCCGTACAAGCTGTCGATGCTCGACACGCTGGTCGTCAACAACGGCACGGGGCTCCAGGCCACGGCCCTGACCGTCTACATCGACGGCAACACCTTCTATGACAACGCGGGCGGCCTGACCCTGTCCGACCGCGAAGGGCCCGCCGGTGGCACGCTCACGGGCATCGTCCGAGGCAACGAGTTCCTCAGCAACGACGGGGACGGACTCCGGGTGGAGCCGCCCAGCACCCCCACGGTGATAAACAACGTCGCCCTGGGCAATGCGGGCTTTGGCATCTACGCGCCCACCGCCTTTGACGGCGGCGGGAACGTCGCGCGCGACAACACCGCGGGCGACTGCGTCGGCATTGTCTGTTCGCCCTTCTGAGCGTCACCGTGTCGCCCTCCAGGCGGCGTGCTGCTCCCACTGGGGGGGAAGCCGTCTGGAGCGCAGTGCCTAGCCTCTTGCGCCGGTGGCCGGACGTCTCCGGCCCTGGGAGGCAGCATGAAGCAGACGCGTGGATTCACCGTGGCCCTGGCTGTGACCACCTTGCTCACGGGGGCGCCCAAGGCGCAGGCCCGTGACACGGAGCCTTCCGACGCGGAAGCCCAGGTCGTGTTCACCGGAGGCGCCACCGTCCGGTGCGGCGACACGATCACTCAGCACACGCGACTTACGCGCGATCTCTACTGCCCGAGTTCGGCGCCCTTCGCGCTCCGGGTCGACGGCCCGGGCATCGTCCTGGATCTGGGCGGCCACACCGTGCGCCGCACGGGTCCGGCGAACTCCACCTCTCATGGCATCGTGGTCGCCAACGGCAGGATGGTGCGCAATGGCACGGTCCAGGGATTCGTCAGCGGCATCTCTACCACCAACGGCTCACCCGTGCTGAACCTGCGGCTGCATGCGCTCGCGATCCTCGACAACGGCATCGGCGTCTACAACCGGGCGTCCTATGCGAACTTCCTCATCACGGACTCGCGCCTGAGCGGGAATGGCAGAGGGATGAGCGGCGAGTTCGATGCGTCCACGGGAACCTTCGACATACGGTCATCCATCTTCACCCACAACGAGATCGCGATGTTCGCGGACTTCCATGACTTCGACGTGCTCGACTCCACGTTCACGTCCAATGAGAGCGCCGCCTACTGCTGGCACGGCAGGATCCGCTTCAGGTCGAGCACGCTCGCGTGGAATGACGCCGTGAGCACGATTCCCAACGACGGCAACGACGCCCGCGTCTGCAGCGAGATGCGGTTCGAGAACACGCTCATCGCGAACAACACCGCGTTCGCGCCTCCTGCCAACCCGGTCTGGGAGCCGATCCAGCTGTCGATGCTCGACACGCTGGTCGTCAGCAACGACACGGGACTCCAGGTCGCGGCCCAGACCGTCTACATCGACGGCAACACCTTCCATGACAACGCGAGCGGCCTGACCCTGTCGGACCGCGTCGGCCTCTCCACCGTCCCGCTCACGGGCATCGTCCGCGGCAACCAGTTCCTGAGCAATGACGGGGATGGACTCCGGGTCGTGCCGCCCAGCACCCCCACGGTGATCAACAACGTCGCCCTGGGCAACGCGGGCTTCGGCATCTACGCGCCCACCGCCTTCGACGGCGGTGGAAACGTCGCGCGAGACAACACCGCGGGCGACTGCGTGGGCATCGTCTGTTCGCCCTTTTGAGCACCACCGTGTCGCGCTCCGGGCGGCGTGCTGCTCCCACTGGGGGGGAAGCCATCTGGAGCACCGTGCCCAGCCTCTTCCGCCGGAGGCCGGACATCTCCGGCTGGGGAGGCAGCATGAAACAGACACGCGGATTCGTCGTCGCCATGGCCGTGACCACCCTGCTCACGGGGGCGCCCGAGGCGCAGGCCCGTGACACGGAGCCTTCCGACGCGGAAGCCCCGGTCGTGTACACCGGCGGCTCCCACGTCCGGTGTGGAGACACGATCACCGAGCACACGCGACTTACGCGCGATCTCTACTGCCCCAGCTCGGCGCCCTTCGCGCTCCGGGTCGCGGGCGAAGGCGTCGTCCTGGATCTGGGCGGCCACACCGTGCGCCGCACGGGTCCGGCGGATATCTACTCGCAAGGCATCACGCTGCAGGCCAACAGCATGGTGCGCAATGGCACGATTCAAGGATTCGGCCGGGCCATCATGGTTCTTGGCGGCTCGGGACCATTGAACGTGCGCCTCCACAAGCTCGCGCTCCTCGACGGCTACGCGGGTGTCTTCAACGAGGCCACCGCGACGGCCTTCCTCATCACGGAGTGCCGCGTGAGTGGGCAGAGCGTCGGGATGAGGGGGGAGATTGATGCGTCCACCGGCTCTTTCGACGTGAGGTCGTCGGTGTTCACCCACAACGAACTCGCGATGCTCGCGGATTTCCACAGCATCGACGTGCTCGACTCCACGTTCACGTCCAATGGGAACGCCTTCAACTGCTGGGACGGCCTCATCCGCATCAGGTCGAGCACGATCGCGTGGAACGACGCAGTGGGTGAGATCCGCAATGACCCCGGCTTCCGTACCTGCAACGAAATTCGGTTCGAGAACACGCTCATCGCGAACAACGCCGCATTCGCGCTCGCCTCCGAGCCGGTCTGGAATCCGATCAAGCTGTCGATGCTCGACACCCTGGCCGTCCACAACGGCACGGGGCTCCAGGTCGCGGCCGAGACCGTCTACATCGACGGCAGCACCTTCCATGACAACGCGAGCGGCCTGACCCTGTCCACCCGCGAAGGGCCCACCACCCCAGGCCCGCTCACGGGCATCGTCCGCGGCAACCAGTTCCTGTCCAACGACGGGGACGGACTCCGGGTGGAGCCGCCCAGCACACCCACGGTGATCAACAACCTTGCCCTGAACAACACGGGCTTCGGCATCTACGCGCCCACCGCCTATGACGGCGGCGGAAACGTCGCGCGAAACAACACCGCGGGCAACTGCGTCGGCATCGTCTGCGCCATGTATTGACGTCCACGCCAGTGGCGGCGCACTTCGGCTGCCCTGGCTGGAACAATTCACCTCCAGACACCTGCACACACCCGGGGCGCCTTGAGGCGCACCCGGGCGCTTTCACTAGCGTGGCCTCCGTCCATTCCACCCTGGAGGTCGCAACATGGAAGAGGAACGCGGAAGGGCCTGGGGGCCCTGGCTGGTGACGGCGCTGGTGGCGGTGCTCGCGGGTCTGGTGCTCTATCTGTCGCATCGCAGCACGACCCGCGCGGACGCGGAGGCTGCGTCCGCCACTGCCCGGGCCAGCGAAGCGGAGGCCGCGAAGGAGCAGCTGGAAGCGAAGCTGGCCGCGCTGGAGGCGGAGCACGCGAAGCTGACCACGGAGAAGGATCAGCTCAACACGGAGAAGGAACAGCTCAGCCAGACGGTGCAGGAGCAGGAGGCGGAGCTCGCCCGGCTCAAGGCCACCTACGAGGACCTCCAGGACAAGCTGAAGAAGGAGATCGCCGAGGGCGCCATCCGCCTGTCGCAGGACGGAGGCCGCCTCCAGGTGGACCTGGTCGACAAGGTCCTCTTCGATTCAGGCGACGCCAGCATCAGCACGCGCGGCCAGGAGGTCCTCACCCGCCTGGGCGGCGTGCTGTCCAAGGTGGATGACAAGCTCATCCAGGTGTCGGGCCACACCGACGACTCGCCGCCCACGCAGAAGCTCCAGGCCACCTTCCCCACCAACTGGGAGCTGTCCGTCGCGCGCGCCGTCAACGTGGTGCGCTTCCTCCAGGAGAAGGGCGGCGTTCCCGCGAAGCGCATGCTCGCGGCCGGCTACGGCGACACGCGGCCCCTGGGGGCCAATGCCTCGCCGCAGGGCCGTGCTCGCAACCGTCGCATCGAGCTGCTGTTGATCCCGGAGCTGGCCGCCAAGCGGAACCCCGCCATCGCGAAGGGTGCCCCCGCGAAGGCGACTCCGGCGAAGGGTGCCCCCGCGAAGGCGGCGGCAGTGAAGCCCGCCGTCGGAAAGAAGTCCGCGTCCGGCCGGTAGAGGCGCGCGGGCGTTATTCGGAGAGGTGGCGGGACGCCCGCCACTTCTTTCCGTTGAACAGGTAGACCCACGTGGCGTTGCCCTCGCCCCAGTCGACCAGCCCCTGCCGCGCCGTCTTGGGCTCGCCGTGGGGGCCTGGCTTGGAGCGGATGCCGTAGAGCTGGAGGCAGCTCACCTCGCGAGGAAGGGCGAGCACCTCCCGCACCTTCCCGTCCTTCGTGAACAGCACCCGCACCGGCACGGCCCCGTTGCACGAGTAGCCCTTGCCCGGGAACGCGTAGTCCGGCTGGCCATCCTTGTCGAAGTCCCCCTGGACGCAGGGCCACCCGTCCGTCTTCAAGGCGTTCAGGTCCACGCCAATCTCCGCGAGCTGGGCGGTCGCCGTGCCGGGCGTTCCCACGCAGAGGCAGCGCCAGTTCTCCACCGGCGAACACGCCGGATCCACGGGAGCGATCGCCACGCGCTCGCTGTCCGGCTTCGCGGGCGGAGAGGCCTCCGCCCATCCCACGGCCGCCAGCGAAAGAGCCCACGGCCACATCCGACGCATCCGCATCACTCGTCGCTCCTGGTGTTCAACGTTCGTGGTGCAGCTGACGGGCTTGGACCCGCCAGCAGGTTCACCGCGGCGACATACCAGGGCGTTGGCGGAACGGAACGGGCTCAGTCCTGTTTCAGCGTGCGGAACACTGCGGGCAACTCCTGCTCACCCAGCCCCGCGCCAAGGGCCTGCCGGTAGTTCTCCAGCAGCTCCCGCGGGAAGCGGGCGCTGATGCGGGCGTCCGTGCTCAGCCGGACGATGTGCTCGATGGCCGCGACATGGGTGTTGAGGCTGCACTGCTGGCCGGTGAAGTCGTTGCGCGCGATCATGTCTTGCGCCGCGTCCGCGGTGACGGAGATCAAGCCCAGGAAGGAGTTCTTCTGGGCGAAGAAGGCCTTCGGGTCCAGCCCCTCGGCCTGACACATCGCCGCGGCGTGGAGGACCGCCAGGGAGCCTCCGTAGTAGGCCTCGAGGATGGCGCAGTCGAGCGTCGCGGCGGAGCCGATCTTCTCGTCGACGTAGACGGAGTTCTTGGCGATGGCCTGGAGCGTCTCCTGGTGCCGGTCGAACACGGCTCGCGACCCGGCGTAGTAGACCGTCGCGTAGTCGGTGGCCACGAACGCGGGATAGGCGAGGATCGCCGCGTCCAGGTAGTCCACGCCGTGGGCCCTCGCCCACTCCAGGCCTCCACGCGCATCCGCCGGTGAGCCGCTGGTGAGCTGGACCAGTGTCGTTCCGGAGAGTGCCGACGCGACGGCCTGCGAGGCGACCAACTCCGACCACGCCGCGTAGTTGGACAACGAGACGACCACGAGCGCTCGCCCGGTGACGGCCTCCACCAGGCTCTCGAACGCGACGGTGCCACCGCCCACGGCCCTGGCCTTGCCCGGCGTCCGGTTCCACACCGCGACGTCGTGCCCCGCCGCGGCGAAGGCTCGCGCCAGCGCGCTGCCCATGAGACCACTGCCAATCACCGCGAGCTTCGTCGAACGGCTGGAAGTCATCGTCACGCCCCTGTTGTGAGGCGCCCAGCCTCGGAGCACGCGCACGCCGCGTCAACCCGGACGCTTGTTGAACAACCCGGAGGACGGGCCCTGTCCTCCCTGCCCGCTCACCTGCCTGGCGTTCATCCTCACTCCAGGTGCGCCCGCACCGCGTCATCCCCATCCCTCCCCCCGAGGAGGCGCCATGGCCAGGAAGATGAAGGCAATGCAGGTGCAGAAGGCGGGAGGCCCGCTCGAAGTGGTCGAGCGCGATATCCCCGAGCCCGGTCCCGGACAGGTCCGGATCGCGGTGGAGGCGTGTGGCGTCTGCCACAGCGATGCCATCACCAAGGAAGGCTGGATGCCCATCCAGTATCCCCGGGTGCCGGGCCACGAGGTGGTGGGCCGCATCGAACGGGTGGGCCCTGGCGTGACGGCCTGGAAGGAAGGACAGCACGTCGGCGTGGGCTGGCACGGGGGCCATTGCGGTCAGTGCGTCGCGTGCCGCAGCGGCGACTTCGTCACCTGTGAGAAGCAGCAGATCTGCGGCATCAGCTACGACGGTGGCTACGCGGAGTATCTGGTCGCGCCCCAGGAGGCGCTGGCCCGGGTCCCGGAGGGGATGAGCTCCGAGGATGCCGCGCCCCTGCTCTGCGCGGGCGTCACCACGTACAACTCCCTGCGCAACATGGGCGCGCGGCCGGGGGACCTGGTCGCGGTGCAAGGCATTGGCGGCCTGGGCCACCTGGCCATCCAATACGCCAGCAAGTTCGGCTACCGCACCGCCGCCATCTCGCGTGGCGCGGACAAGAAGCCCCTGGCGATGGAGCTGGGCGCGCACGAATACATCGACACGGAGAAGGGCCCACCCGCGGAGGCCCTCCAGAAGCTCGGAGGCGCGCGCGTCATCATGATGACCGCGTCGAGCAGCAGCCTCGCGGGCGAGCTGGTCGGAGGACTGGGACGCAACGGCACCCTGCTGCTGCTGGGCGCGGGCTCCGAGCCCATCCCCGTCAACAGCCTGTCCCTGATCATGAAGCGCACGCGCATCCAGGGCTGGCCCAGCGGCGTGCCCCAGGACTCGCAGGAGGCCATGGCCTTCAGCGCGCTCGCGGGCGTGCGCTCGCGCAACGAGGTGTTCCCCCTGGACCGCGCGGCGGAGGCCTACGAGCGGATGATGAGCAACAAGGCCCGCTTCCGGGTGGTGCTCAAGATGCGCTGACGCCCGGATGGAGACTCGTGCTTGCCGGAGAACGGCCGGGGTGGGGATGCTTGCGCCGTCCTCTTCCCCGGTGGCCTCCGCATGTCCCCTCCCCGTCCGCTCCTCCGCCTCGCGGCGCTGTCCCTCGCCCTGGCCCTCCCGGCTCCCACCTGGGCCGAGGAGGCCCCGCCTTCCGTGCGTGAGCGCGAAGCCGCGCTGCTCATGGGGAGCGTGCTGGGGGCAACGCCCATGCTGGAAGACCTGCGCTCGCTGGTGGATGAAGTGGGCGGGAGGGCCACGGGCTCCGAAGCCAACCAGCGCTCCGTGTCGTGGGCGCTGGAGCGCTTCCGCGCCGCGGGCGTGACGGCGCGCGCGGAGCCCTTCCCCATGCCGGCGCTGTGGCTGGAGCGCGCCGCCACCGCGTCCGTGAAGGGCCAGGACGTGAGCTTCGCCCCGCGCGTGGCCGCGATGCCCTTCTCCACCGCCACGCCCAAGGGAGGCCTCACCGCGCCGCTGCTGGACGTGGGCCGGGGCACCGAGGCGGACTTCAAGCGCCTGGGCACGAAGGCGCGCAGCGCATACCTGCTGGTGGAGACCGACGAGCTCAAGGACGTCGACGGGCTCTTCCGCGAGTACGACGAGGCGGCGACCATCGAGTCCCGTGCGTTCGCCGCGGGCGTGGCCGGCGTCGTCTACATGGGCAGCCGGCCCGGCAACCAGCTCTACCGGCACAGCGTCTCGGTGGGCCCCAGGAACACCCGCCCCATGCTGGTGATGGAGCGTGACGGCGCGAAGCGCGCGCTGCGGCTGCTGCGCTCCGGCAAGGCGCTGAACCTCACCGCGGTGCTGGACCTGCGAACGGGCGGCCCCTACGAGGCACGCAACGTCATCGGCGAGATTCGCGGCGCCACGCATCCCGACGAGGTCGTCGTGCTGGGGGCACACCTGGACAGCTGGGACCTGGGCGGCGGCGCGCTGGACAACGGCGCCAACGTCGCGATGCTGCTCGACCTCGCACGGCAGATGCAGCGCCTGGGCCTGAAGCCCGCGCGCACGCTGCGCTTCGCGCTGTGGAACGGCGAGGAGCAGGGCATGTACGGCTCGGCCGGCTATGCGCGCTCGCACGCGGTGGAGCTGGACCGGCACACGCTGGCGCTGTCAGTGGACATCGGCTGCGGGCGCATCACCGGCTTCTACACGAACGGCCGGCCCGCGCTGGTGCCGCTGGTGGACAAGGCCTTGAAGCCGGTGGCGGGCCTGGGCCCCTTCACGCAGGTGGACGTGCCGGTGGTGGGCACCGACAACTTCGACTTCATGATGCACGGCGTGGCCAACCTCATCGCCAACCAGGAGCCGGCCACGTACGGGCCCAACTACCACGCGCGCTCGGATGAATTCGAACAGTGCGACGCGCGCACGCTGCGCGCCAACGCGGCCGTGGTGGGCGCGCTCGCGTGGGGCTTCGCGACGATGGAAGAGAAGCTGCCCCGGCAGAGCCGCGCGGAGGTGGAAGCACTCGTGCGCGACACCGACCTGGGCCAGCAGATGAAGTCGTTCAACGTCTGGGAGGAATGGACCGCGGGCACCCGGGGGCACCCGCTCGAAAGGAAGCCCGCCCCGACACTGCGCTGAAGCGAGCGGCCCTCCAGGCCCCAGGCCTCTCGCCTGGGGACCATGCCCAACGGCCTCAGAGCGCCGCTGGCTGCTCCTGGTGCATCCGGGCCTCCACCTGGCGCTGGATGACCAACAGCTGGTCGAACCTGCTCCTCAGCTCCTCACGCAGCTCGAGCTTGTCGGTGCGGACAATCTCGTCCCGCAGCGCATCAGCGCTTTCGGCCAGCACTGCGTGGAGCAGGTGGATCTGCTGCTGGGAGAACTCCAGGACCATGGGACACCTCATCGTCAGGAGAACAGCGAGCGGCACACACCATGAAGTGTAAGCACGTGCTCGCCCACTGCCCCTGACGCGGCCGGCATTGCCTGGCCGGGTGTCTGGTCTCCTACACCCAGGGTGCGGCGCCCGAAGCCGGGTGGCCGCCCCCCAGGGACGGCTCAACTCAGCGCAGCGCGATGAGCGAGGCCACGAGCAGCGACACGACGCTCATGACCTTGATGAGGATGGCCACGCCCGGGCCGGACGTGTCCTTGAAGGGGTCGCCCACCATGTCGCCGACGACGGCGGCCTTGTGGACGGCCGAGCCCTTGGCGTGACCCGGCAGCTTGCCCTTCTCGATGAACTTCTTGGCGTTGTCCCACGCACCGCCCGCGTTGGCCATGTAGAGGGCCATGGTGGCGCCGACGACGAGCGCACCGGCCAGCAGGCCCGCCAGCGCGCCGGGGCCCAGCAGGTAGCCCACCAGCGGCGGGGCGACGATGGCGATGAGGCCCGGGAAGATCATCTCGCGCAGGGCGCCCCGGGTGGCGATGTCGACGATCTTCTTGGGGTCCGGCTCGGCCTTGAGCTCCATCAGGCCGGGGATCTCACGGAACTGACGGCCAATCTCTTCCACGATGGCGCCGGCGGCGCGACCCACCGCGAGCATGGTGGAAGCGCCCACCAGGAACGGGAGGATGGAGCCCAGCAGCAGGCCCACGATGACGTTCGGGTTGGTCAGCTCCAGGCTCATCTCCGCCATGCCGTTGGCGAGACGCGTGTGGTTGACCTCCAGGTTGAACGCGGAGAACAGCGCGATGACCGTGAGGGTCGCGGAGCCGATGGCGAAGCCCTTGCCGATGGCGGCCGTGGTGTTGCCCACCGCGTCCAGCTCGTCGGTGATGGCGCGCACTTCAGGGCCCAGGCCGGACATCTCGGAGATGCCGCCCGCGTTGTCGGAGATGGGGCCGTACGCGTCCACCGTCATCACGACAGCCGTACCGCCCAGCATGCCCACCGCCGACAGCGCGATGCCGTACAGGCCGAGCGCGCGGTCCGCGATGTAGGCCACCAGGGCGATGGTGGCCATGGAGATGCCCACGCTCTCCATGCCGACGGCGAGGCCGCGGATGAGGTTGGTGCCCGCGCCCGTGATGGAGGCCTCCGCGATGCGCTGCACCGGCGTGGACGACGTGTAGTAGTCCGTGACGAGGCCGATGATGGCACCGCCGAAGGCACCCGCCGCCAGCGCGATGGTGATGTTCTGGGACAGGCCGAACACGTTCATCAGCACGAACGACAGGCCCACCAGGATGACCGGGGGCATGATGAGCGCGCTGCGCAGCACCTGCGCGGGGTTCATGTGCTTGAGCGCGCGGGCGATGAAGATGCTCAGCAGGCTGACCACCAGGCCGATGGCGGACAGCACCAGCGGGAGGATGACGCCGGCCAGCTTCGCGTTGCCCGTCGCGTTCGTGTCCACCACGAGGCGGGAGAGCTCCGTCGCGTTGGCGGTCAGCGCGATGGCCATGGCGGCGACGATGGCGGCCACCATGGACTCGTAGATGTCCGCGCCCATGCCGGCCACGTCGCCCACGTTGTCACCCACGTTGTCGGCGATGACGCCGGGGTTGCGCGGGTCGTCCTCGGGGATGTTCTCAATGACCTTGCCGGCGATGTCGGAGCCCACGTCCGCGGCCTTGGTGTAGATGCCGCCGCCCACGCGCGCGAAGAGCGCGATGGAGCTGGCGCCCACGGCGAACGAGTGGAGGATGGGGGACAGCTCCGGGCTGGAGCGGAACACGTAGTAGACGACGCCCATGCCGATGAGGCCCAGGCCGGCGACGGCGAGGCCCATCACGGCGCCGCCATCCAGGGCGACGAGCAGCGCGTTCGGCTTGGAGCCGGTGCGCGCGGCCTGCGCGGTGCGCACGTTCGCGAACGTCGCGGCCTTCATGCCGATGTAGCCCGCGAGCAGCGACAGGAACGCGCCCGCCACGAAGCTCGCGCTCGCGACCGGGCCCAGCGCCAGACCGATGATGATGGCGACGACCACGCAGTAGACCGCGAGTACCTTGTATTCGCGGACGAGGAACGCCATCGCGCCTTCGCGGATGTAGCCCGCGATGCGGTTCATCGTCGCGTCACCATCCGGGAGACCCTTGACGCGGAAGTAGAAGAACGCAGCGAAGAGCAGACCGACGGCGCCGATGACGCTCGGTGCGATCGCCCAGAATTCAGATTCGAGACTCGACAACTCCATCCGTTCCTCCAGAGCAGTCCCGGGGGCCCCTGACCGCTCACCCTGCGGATCGCTCGCGTGCCGCGCGAAATGTGCGGAGGGCCTATACGTGATTTCAGGGCAAGCGGGGAGCCTCCTCGGAGCGGTCGGCCCCACCGGGGTCCTTGACGCGGGAGGGCCCCTCGGGCGTCGGAAGGGACCACCGGGGCCTGTCGAGTGAACCGAAGTGCCCGGATTCACTGATGAATCATCTCAATTCGGGGGTCCTTCGTGGGGGTCGGAGCGCCCCATGCGTCATGCCGGGGGTGGCTGTCCTTTCACCCGGCGGGTGTGCCAGAAGCCGCGGCCATGGGCATTCGATTGGGGCTCCTGGGATTGGCGTTGACGTTGTTTTCGGGCTGCACGGCGAGCCGGGCCCTGTGTCCGGCCGAGGGTGGGCGGCCCTGGCGCGAGGTGCGCAGCTCGCACTTCCGCGTGCGCACGAACCTGGAGGAACAGGCGGCGGCGAAGAGCGCGCTGGAGCTGGAGGAGTTCCGGCGGGCGCTGCTGCTGGCCTGGGGCGCGGGCTTCGACCCGCCGGGCACGGTGGACGTCATCGTGCTCAGCAACCCCCGCGACCTGGAGGAGTTCACCGACGCGCGCTACGCGGGCTTCGCCGGACAGACGCCCGACGGCCCGCGGATGGTGATGACGGGCGGCGGCGGCTACCTGCTGGCGGACACGACGGGTGACAAGGAGACCCAGGCCCACGAGTTGGCGCACTACCTGAGCGCCTTCGCCCTGCCCCGCCAGCCACGCTGGATCTCGGAAGGCCTGGCGTCCTACCTGCAGACCGTCACCATCCGGCCCAGCGACCGCAACGTGGTGCTGGGCCGGGCCAGCCCGGCGCTGCTCCAGTACGTGCGCGCGCACGGCTGGCTCACGCTGGACGAGCTGTGGCAGTGGGACGGCAAGACGAACCAGAGCACCGCGGAGCTCCAGCGCCACTACGCCTCGTCGTGGCTGTGGGTGCACTACCTCATCAATGAGCACGGCGAGCGCTTCAGCACCTTCCAGAACCAGCTGGCACGCGGCGAGGACCCCCGGCGCGCCTTCGCGGTGGCCTTCCAGGGAGACGGCTCGTACCAGGCCGCCCTCACGAACTACGTGCAGCTCGGGCGCTACGCCATCTCCACCCAGCCGCTGCCGCCGGTGCCCACGCAAACCCAGACACGCGCCCTGGAGCCCGCGGACGTGCACGTCATCCGCTCCATCCTCTTCACGCAGGCGCCCGGGGACGTGCCGCCGGCCGAACGCCAGCGCAAGGCGGACCTGGAGCTGGAGCAGGCGCTGAAGGAGGACCCGACCCACGTGGAGACCCTCCGGCTGCGGGCCGAGAAGCTGGACAAGGCCGAGCGGCTGAAGCTCGCGCGTGAGCTGGTGGAGAAGCATCCGGAGGATGGTCGCGCGTGGGATCTGCTCGCCACGTCGCTGGAGGCCGAAGGCGACGCGTCCGCCAACCAGGAGCAGGCCCGCCGTCGCGCCGCGGAGCTGCTGCCGGACAGCCCCTCCGTCCAGAACGCCCTGGCCTGGTACTACGTCATCACCGAGCAGCCCCAGAAGGGGCTCGCCCCGGCCCTGCGCGCGGTGCGGCTGATGCCGGGCAACTCGGTCATCCTCAACACCCAGGCGGCGCTGTTCTTCCAGGCCGGGCGCTGCAACGAGGCCGTGGTCATGGGGCGGCGTGCGCTCGACATGCTCCACGAAGGGGTCTCGGATGCGACGCGCCAGGACTTCAAGCGGATCGTCACCGTCTTCGAGACGAAGTGCGTCCCCGCGCCGGCCGCGTCGTCGACGCAGTCGCAATAGCCCCAGTTGACGGAAGGCGGCATGAGACAGCACACCGCGTCTCATGCATCCTCACCGCGCGTCTCGAATTCCCTGGCGGGCCAGCGTCCTGGCCCTGCTCTGCATCAACGTGGCATGTGATTCATTGCCCCCTGCGGAGCCATCCCCACCCTCGCCGCTCGCCACGTCCGAAGCCCGGCTGGATTCGCCGACGCAGTTCTCCGAAGTGGCCTTCGTGGGCACCGCCGCGTGCTCCAACGACTACAGCCGCATCGACAACTGTTACAACGCGGACAACCCCCAGCGCCCCAGCATCTTCCGCGAGCTGTCGGCGGCCTGGCGCCCCTATCGCGCGTCCACCACCACGCCGCTGTCCGTGCGCCCCTCCGCGCTCACCGGCGTGATGCAGCCGTTCCCTCCGTTCGAATACGACAACGGCTGGAACGCGCCGCGCACGCCGGAGACCGCGGACGCATCCCAGGCCATCCAGGTGCTGCCCTTCAACCGGGGCAGCAACGACGGACGGCTCTTCGTGCGCGGCGGCTGCCGTGGCTGCGCTGAGGGCTCCACCCTCTACACCTTCCGGCCGGAGCTGCTGGGCCCGGACTTCCGCTACGACTTCTCCCAGAAGGGCACCCGCTACGCGCAGCCTGGCTGGCAGCCGGGGCTCCATCCCTTCGTCGCCTTCAACCCGATGCCCGGCTACAGCCGGCTCGCGGCGAAGCACAACAATGACTTCCCGGACATGCTCCACAGCACGCTGTGCGAGGACTCCGTTTCGTCGCTGAACGCGGCGGGCCGCGGCCGCAACCCGCTGGCGTGCCGGGCCCGCTACGAGGCCACTTCGCCGTGGGTTTCCGGGGACTGCTACGACATCTCGCTCGTCTACGGAATGGTCGCCTCCGACGGGAAGCGCTGGGAGCTGCGTTCGACGGCGCTCACCGTCTTCGTGCGCAACCCCAAGTTCGCGACGGCGGGAGACTCCGTGGGCGGCGGCGCCCAGAACTGGGGCCTCTGGGTCTACCCACGCAACCCCGAAGGCGAGTCCAAGTCCCTGCCCACCTGGGACCTGCCGCCGTTCCGCCCATTCAACCCCCACGACTCCAACTGGGGCGACATGAGCACCGGCTCCGCGTACAGCGTCCCCGGGGCGCCGGACACCATCGACTGGCCCCGGCTGTTCACCCAGAACCCCAGCTTCCAGTGCTACGCCCCCTTGAGGTTCGGCGGCTTCACCTTCTACGTCCGCAACACCACCGCCTCTGCCCCCAAGTGGTGCCAGTTCTTCGACCGTCAGAGCTTCGCGGGCGACCTGAAGGTGGAGGACGACGAGGACGCCGTCATCGGCAACGGCAGCACGTGGAACGGCATCATCGGAAGCGGGCCCGGTGAGAAGCACCTGGCGATGTTCGAGCCCGCGACCAGCGGCGATGGCCGGATGCTCATCCTGAACATGGGCGGCCTCTTCTACGCGTCCTCGGACGCCATCTGCCAGGCCGCGAGCTGGAGTCACTTCAAGCCCATCAGCATGATGCCCATGGATCCGGCGGTGAACACCCGCTACGAGCTGGCCCGCTCGCAGGTCATCAACGGCCAGCCGCGCAACTTCCGCGACACGCTGGGCAACCCCATCCCCTTCGGCGTGCGCAACCAGGGCGCGTACGCGTGGCTGGACCGCGAGGGCAAGAACCTGTTCTTCGCGGCGAAGAACAACCCCCATGACGGCTACTACGCGCGGCAGGTGTTGAGGGAGGATCGCTCAACCCCCTACTCCTTCCTCGATCAGCTGTGGAGCGCTCCCGCCTCCGACGCGGACCGGGCCCGCTTCAATCCGGACCGCGCGCCGGCGCAGGCCATCAGCGTGCTGGGGGCCTGGACGCACGGCAAGGCCGTCATCCTGGACAACGGCATGAGCATCACCGACCTGGGGGGCAACAGCGAGGACCGCTACCAGCGCACCTATTCCCTGCGCCTCTACGCGGGCGCGGACCTGTCCTTGTCGCCCAAGGGCAGCTCGCAGCTGTTCTCCTTCGAGAACCAGCTCAACACCTTCAATGCCTTGCGGCCCACGCTCCCCTTCGACGTGGTGTGGAACTTCCAATCCAACACCCAGCGCAACTCCGAGGTGGCCTTCGACGACTACCTCAACAAGCGCGCCTTCGTGGTGGCGCACATGAACGCGGCCATGCGCATGGACGTGTCTCCGGAAGGCCCGCAGCGCGCGGAGACCTTCCCGCAGGATGGCTTCATGCCCACCCGCAACGCGTGGGCCTACGTGCGCGGAGGCGACATCGCGGACTTCCGCTTCATGCGCAACCCGCTGGCGCAGAACGCGGCCACGGGCAGCCCGGTGTTCGGCACGGATGGGCCGCAGCCCCCGGGTTCCGTCCGGCTGCGGGGCGGCGCGCGCATCGAACCGGTGGCCCTGGGCGGCGTCAGCGGCAAGGGTGTCTGGCTGGATGGCCGCAATGACTTCATGGACATGGGCTACCCGGTGGACGGCTCGCGCCGCGACTGGCTATTCGGCATCTGGCTGGACTCCCGGATGGATGCGCCGTTCGTCCCCCGGCCCGGCGCCGTCGTACGCACGGTGCCTCGCACGCTGTTCTACTTCTCCGACAACTCGTGGGTGGGCCTGGTGCAGGCGGTCGACGGCTACTCCAACACGTGGCACGAGCTCACCGGCTACAACGGCCAGACGGGCTCCACGTTCAGCGTCAACCTGGGTTCGCTGGTGCAGCCCGGCAAATACTTTCACTTCGGCATGAAGGTCTACACCCTCGCCGGGCAGCGGAAGCTCACGTTCTACATCAACGGCACGGCGCACACGTCGCTGACCGTGGCGCCCTACGACGTGGGCTTCGACCCGATGTACAACTCCATGAACGGCTGGACGTGGATGACGGTCGGCGACCCGGGGCCCAGCTTCGTCCCGGGCCAGGCGCGGCTGCCCTTCCATGGCTGGGTGGATGAGCTGCGCATCTACGCGCTGTCCCCCGGGGATTCGGTGCGGCCCTGGGTGGAGGAGCTGCTGTGCAACCAGGCGCTGGGAACGACCGTGGACCTGACCTACCGCGCTTCGGAGGTGTATTCGCCTGTGCTGGAGACGCTGCGCTCACGTTCGTACCAATACCCGCTCACGTCGGGCCGGTCCCTGTGTGAGCAACTGCGGCTGCAGTCCTACGTGGAGCCGCTGGACTACCCGGCCCAGTCTGGCGAGCACCTGTGCATCGACCGTGTGCACAAGAACCCCCACTCCGTGCAGCAGTGGCGCGAGCGCTGTCTGCGCCCGTCGATGATGGTCATGCCCCATCTGGAGGCCGACCTGCCTCGCCCGGACTCCAGCAGCAACGCCTTCTGTCAGTCGTGCCACACGTCCAGCGCGCCGCTGCCGGGCCTGCGGATGGGTGCCCTCACCGCTGGCGGCGTCAACCGCTACCAGGATCCACGCCGCCAGCCGATGAACGTTCCAGCGGTCCTGGGCGGGGCCGTACCGCCCTGGCTGCTCGTGCGCATGGACCAACCGGACGGCACCTTCACGTTGGATCACCACTTCGACTGGCTCAACGCGCCGTAAGCGCGGTAGAGCCTCCTCCGCTCAGTCGTTCTTCGAGGCCTCCCGCGCGAGGAGGAGGTCCCGCAGCCGCGCCGTCTGGTCCGCGCTCCAGCCTTCGGGCCGCAGGAGCGCGGCCCAGCCGTCCACGTGCTCGGCGGTGTAGACGTGGCCGTGGCCCGCGGGCACCTCCATGCCCAGGGGAAGGTCCGCCGTCACCTGCCAGAACGTGACGAAGGGGATCCACACCATCTGGCCCAGCACGTCATCACCTCGCGGCTCTCGCAGCCAGTCCGGCCGCTTCACCAGGAGCCGGGGACTCCACCAGATGATGGGGTCGGAGGGATGCAGCAGGTACAGCACACGCGAGTCTCCCCACGGCGCGGACGCGGGCGGGATGTCGGTCCCCGGCCGGCGGCTGAAGCGGACGATGCGGCCCTGCCGGTAGATGGGCTCCACCTCGGGGCTGCCCGGGTCGCGGTGGTCGGTGAACGCGCGATACAGGGTGTTGAAGTTCGGCGGCCCCACGAAGAGCACTCCGTCGGTGCGGTTGGCCAGGTCCCGCTCGCCGCTGAACGCGGTCTCTCCGCCGTAGGAGCCCAGGCTCTCTCCGAAGACCAGCAGCTTCGGGCGCTGGCCGGGAGGAAGCCGCGACCAGCGCTCATGGACTTCGTCGAAGAGCGCCCGGCCTGATTCCCGGGCCCGCGCCTGATCCACCAGGACGGAGAGCCACGACCACAGATGCGAGTACTGCATGGCGACGATCGCGGAGTCGCCGCCGGTCATGTACTCGAAGGCATCCACGGCCTCCGGCACCACCCAGCCACTGCCCGTGGTCGTCACCACCAGCAGGTACGCGCGATCGAAGCCGCCGGCCCGCTCCAGGTCGTCGACCGCGAGCGCCGCGCGGGCCTCCGCGTCCGGCGCGGATGCATAGCCCGCGTACGCGCGGATCGGCTCCTTCACCGCCGTGCCATGGAAGCGGGAGAGCTCTTCGACCGAAGGCCCGCGTCCGATGAAGTTGCGCCCTTCCCTTCCCAGGGAATGCCACGGGATGCGTGAGCCCGCGCCTCCGGAGCGCAATGCGGTGCTCGGTGGCACCACGCCCTCGTCGGTCATCGTGTCCTGCACCTCCAGGGTGCGGTCCGCCGCGGCGATGAGCCCGTCCCACAGCAAGCCGCTGGCCACCAGCGCGGTGAGCACCACGACGGCCAGTCCGCTCGTCGCCCGGGCCGCGCGAGGCCCGATGTGCCGAGCAAGTCGCGTGGCCAACGCACGGGACACGCCACGCAGGCCACGACCCACGGCGATGATCACGAAGAAGAAGACCGCCGCGACGAAGGGAGCGAGCAGATATCCCGCGCGGCCCGGCGAGGGCATGCCCATGAGCTCCCGCAGGCGCTGTTGCCAATGCCAGCCGAGCACCAGCGCGCCCGCCAGCGCCACGGCGGCAACAATGAAAAAGCCCTGCCATGCGCGACGATGGGGCTCCCTGGCAGGGCGGTCCGCGAACTCCCGCCAGAGCCAGGCGCCCAGGCACCCGAGCCCATAACCGATGGCCGCGCTGAGGCCGCTGACGAACCCCTGGAACGGCCCGCTGCGCGGCAGCAGGGACGGAGTGAAAGCCAGACAGGCGAAGAGGAGCGCCACCCAGGCCCCCGGCAACGTGTAGCGGAGCCAGCGCGGCCAGGTCCGGCTGGCACGTCGGGTATGGCGCACCGCGACGGGTTGCTCGGCGTGGGTGAGGAAGTGCTCCATGCGAACTCCCCGCGGGTGCGCCAGCTCTCCAGGGCGCACTCCCGAGGGTAGGCCCCAAGACCGCTCCCCGGCAGCGTGCGCACGCCGTGCCCGGCTCCATGACTGCCAATGGGTCCGGCCGCCGGGTGGGCCCGCTCGCACTCACAGCGAAGTGCCTGATAGCCTTACCGGATGCTTCCCCGAGCCCTCGCTCCCATCCTGTTCGGTGCTCCGGTCCTCTGGCCGCTGCGTGCGCTCGCCTGCATCAATTCGATGGATGACGCCCCCAAGGACTTCAGTCAGTCCTACTGGGCGGGCCTGTTCGTCTGGAGCGTGGGCGCGGTGTTCATGAACCGCGTCATCCTGCGCAACGTCTGGGGCCCGACCGTGAAGGGACAGCCGGAGGCAGCGCGCCGGGGCTTCTTCCTGCTCGTCGGCGTCGCGCTCCTCCTGCTGCTGGAAGCGGTCTCGGTGGGAGGGCCGCTGCTCAACTTCAGCGCGAGCGACTTCTCCGCGTGCGCGATGAGAACTCCCAACCTGGTGTTGCTGGTGGCCAGCCCCGTGGTGCTCTTCCTCATGCAGGCGGCGTTCTTCCACGGGCCAGGCAAACGGAGGTTCGGCGACACGGGAACCCGGCCGCTCGTGGCCCTGGTGCTCACGTCCGTGGTGCTGGTGCTGGGATTGGGAATGGCCCAGGAGCACATCATCCTCCCGAATCTCTGCGACAACAGGACGCTCGGACTCGTGGACAACAGCGGTTACTGATCCACCCCCTCGTGGCCGTGCGCTCGTTTCCGTTTGCCTCGCTCGCGGGCCTTGCCCTCGTGGTGGCCGTGGCCGGTGGTGGCTACGTGCTCGTCCGTGACGCGGACGTGCTGGCGCTGCGCCTGCCGACGCGGGTGCTCGCTCCCACGAAGCCCTCACCGGCGACGCCACGGGAGGCCGTGGAGCATTTCCAGTGCAATCGCTGTCACGTGGTCCCCGGGCTCGAACCAGTGTCCGCGCGCTTGAGCGAGAACTGCGTCACGTGCCACCAGGCCATCACCGCGGGGCGGCTGGACCTCTGGTACAAGCAGGCGGAGGTCGAGCGGTGGAAGGGACACCTCACGCACCTGGTGAGGACCCCGGACCTCGGCTCGCTGGGACAGCGGGTCAAGCGCGAGTGGCTGGTCTCCTGGCTCCAGGCACCGCACGTGGTGAGGCCGCTCTACGGCGCGACCATGCCCCGGATGAAGGTGGGCCCGAAGGACGCGGAGCTGCTCGCGGACTTCTTCGCGGTGACCGAGGAGGAGTCGGCGGAACCCGCGCGAGGTGATGTGGAGGCGGGCCGGGCGCTCTACGCAGAGCACGCATGCGCGAGCTGTCACTACCGGGGGGACTTCCCGCTCGCGTCCCTGCGCTATGGCGCGCCGGAGTTCAACAGCCCCTCGGCCCGGAGACGGGCCCCGGATCTGCGCCACGTGCGCGACCGCATGTCCCTGGCGCAGCTGCGGAACTGGCTGACGGATCCGCACCGCATCCTCCCTGACACGGAGATGCCCACCTTCCCGTTCACCCCGAAGCAGGTCGAGGATCTGGCGGCCTTCCTGCGCGAGCCCCTGCCCCAGGTGGCGGCCACGCCACGCCCCCGGTACCAACCCCGGAGGCTGGAGCGCGAGGTCCACTACCCGGAGGTGGCGCAAAAGCTCTCACGGCACCTCTGCTTCCACTGTCACTCCGACCTGCGGCGGCCCGGAGATCAGGGGCCCGGGAACACAGGCGGCTTCGGCTACGACGGGGCCTCGCTCGACCTGGCCACGCGGGCCGGCATCGTCCGGGGCATCAAGCGCGACGGCCAGTTCCGCGGGCTCCCGGATCGGCTGGAGGATGGGACGCCCCGACTGGTGGCCGCGCTGCTCGCACGGCAGGGAGAGCTGGACGGGCACTTCCAGCCGGGAGTGCTGGGCATGCCCCTGGGCCTGCCGCCCATTCCCGAAGAGGAGATCGATCTCATCTCCACGTGGATCGAACAGGGCGCGCCCGAATAGCCCGAGAGCGGATTCGCACCTCGCCTCTGCGTATTCCTCCTTGGCTCGCTTTCCATGGACTACCCTGTCCATGGGGATGAACCCGGGGGAGAGGCACGGCGCTTGAGCATTCGGAATGTCATTGTCATCGGAGGCACGGGCGACATCGGACGCGCCGTCGTCCACAAGCTGCGCGCGGAGGGCCTGCGCGTGGTGTGCGCCGCAAGTGACGTGACGACGGAGACCTCGGACTGCCTGCACGTGGATGTCACGCGCGAGGACTCAGTGGTGGCGCTGTTCAAGCGGGCGGAGGCGGAGACGGGCCCCATCGAGGTCCTGGTCAACTGCGCGGGCGTCGGAGTCTTCACGCCGCTCCACGAGACGTCCCTCGAGGACTGGAACCGGATGATGGACGTGAACCTCACGGGCACGTTCCTGTGCGCGCGCGAGGCCTTCCGGCGGATGAAGCCCCGAGGCGGCGGGCGGATCATCCACATCGGGTCCGTGAGTGACCACCTCACGCTGCCCATGAACGGGGCCTACGCCGCGACGAAGCATGGTGTCCGTGGGCTGACCGGCGTCCTGAACGAGGAGGGCAAGGCGTTCGGCATCCGCGCCACCCTGCTGTCGCTCGGCGCCGTCTACACCACCTTCTGGAGGTCGCGGCCGGAGTTCAGTCCGGCCGACATGCTCGCCGTGGAGGACGTGGCCCAGTGCATCTGGGAGATCACGATCAAGCCCCCGAACGTGCGGATCGACGAACTGCGCCTCGTCCCGCCGCGGGGGGTCCTCTGATGAAGACGCAGCCGAAGGCACCTGTCGCCGTCGTCACCGGGGCCAGCCGGGGGATTGGAGCGGCCATCGCCACCCTGCTGGCCCGGAGCGGGTTCGAGGTGGTCCTGGTGTCCCGCGATGTCGCCGCGCTGGAGCAACTCCAGAAGCAGTTGAGCGCGGACGGGGGCCACGCGTGGCCGCTGGCCTGTGACGTCGCGAACAGGGACGAGGTGGAGTCAGCGCTCGGAAGGCTCGAAGCGAAGGTGGGCGTGCCCCAGGTGCTCGTGAACAACGCGGGCCTGGGTGGGCCGTTTCATCGCGCGGACGAGGTGAGCGTCGCCGAGTGGGATCTGCTGTTCGGCGTGAACGTGGAGGGCGTGCGCAACCTGTGTCAGTGGGCGCTGCCGCGAATGAAGACGGAAGGCCATGGGCGCATCGTGAACGTCGCGTCCATCATGGGCCTCTTCGGTGGCGCCCAGTCGTCCACCTACGCGGCCACCAAGCACGCGCTCGTGGGCTACTCGAAGGCCATCGCCGCGGAGTGGGGAGCCTACGGCATCACCTGCAACGCGGTCTGTCCTGGCTACATCGAGACGGACATGCTGGCGAAGGCACCCTCCGCCTCACGCCAGCGCTTGCAGGAGCGAATCCCCGCGAAGCGCTTCGGAACGCCAGAAGAGGTGGCGGGTCTGGTGGCCTTCCTCGTGGGGCCCGCTGGCGGCTACGTCAACGGGAGCGCCCTGGTGATGGACGGTGGGCTGTCCTCCCATCTGGCGTCAGACCTGCCGTCGTTCTGAGTCTGGAAGCAGCACCTGCTCCAGCAGCACGCGCAGCTCCTGCTCCAGCCCTGGCACCGATGCGCCGCGCAGGTTCCCGCCGCCCCGGAAGAGGGAAAGGCCTTCGAAGAGGGCGACCAGCAGTGCCGCTCTCCGCTCCCTGCGTGCCGGGGTGAGCTCGGGGGACAGCTCCCGCAGCAGCTCCACGACGCCCGCGCGATAGCCGGCGTAGAAGACCGCGAGCGCGTCGGCGACCATGGCGTCCCTCGCGGCCATCGCCCACAGCTCCGCGAAGAACTGGCAGGCGTGGGGTGAGTCCTGGTCCTCCAGGATGGCGTCCACGGCGAGCCGGAGCCGCTGCGCCGGTTCGCTTCCGCCACCCGCCATCCGCTCGCGAACCCGCTGGAGGGCCTGCTCCAGGTAGCGCGCCAACAGTGCCCGCACCACGTCCTGCTTGGTGGGGAAGTAGTACTGGAGATTGCCCAGGCTCACCCCCGCGCGCTGGGCCACGACGCGCAGGCTGAGGCCCGCGTAGCCGTCACCGGCCAGGACTTCCATGGTCGCGTCGAGGATGCGCTCCACGCGCTCGGTGCCCTTGGCATGCACCGCGGTCCCCTTCCGGGGGCTCGCCGAGGGAAGTGTCCCAGGGGTCTTCCTGCTCGTGCGGCGGGTCATCACGCTGCCTCGCGCGCAAGACGCTCGTCGATGCGAACCTCGACGCCGCAGGCACGCAGGGTGGCCAGCGTCTCCTCGGGCCGGGACTCATGCTCCGGGAACCACACGCCCGGGAGTGGCGGCGGCGCGCCATCCAATCCCAGGAGCCGCTCAGCGCCCAGCAACGCTCCTACGGCGGTGAGGTGGGCCTGTCCCAGGGGATCCACGACCTCGATGCGGACCTGCCCCCGCTCGCCCTCCACGTCCGCCACCCACGCGGCTTCGCCCCCCGTGTTGCTGCCGGTGAGCAGCGTCCGGCGCAGTGGCGTCCAACGGGGATGCTGGAGCAGCCGAAGGATGCCCAGCCGCTGGAGCGCGACAAGCGTCCAGGTCGCGAAGCCGGAGTCGAAACCCAGCCGCGTCGTCACCGTCCGCGCGCCCAGCACGCGGGGCAGCGTCGCCTGTTCGGGCGTGTCGAGCCGGAAGACCCGGGTGTGGCGTCCGTCGGAGAACCTCACCCGCCGGCCGTCCGTCAGCGGCAGCACCTGCCGCTCCTGCCCGTCCTCCGTCACCTCGAAGGACAGGCCCAGCCGGTCCATGTACTCCAACGAGTCCGGCCCCGCCTGATCCGCGAGCGCGAAGCGGATGGCCACCTCCACACGCTCCAGTGGCCCCACCGTCCGCGCCGCCATCGCCACGAGGCGAGGAACCAGCCCAGCCATCCACGCGGATCCGAGCAACACCGGCGCGCCCGGCGTCGCACCGGAGAGCCGCAGCACCGTGGCCTTCAACCGGGACGTCCACCGGGTGATGTCCAACACGGGCACCCCGGCGCGCGACGCCGCCAGCAACAGCGTGTCCTCCGGGTCATTGACCAGGGACAGCACGGCCCGGGGCTTCCCACCCAGCGCCGCCAACGCCTGGGGCGAGCGGACATCCAGCGCGACGCCCTCCGCCCGCCCCAGACGCGCGGCCAGTTCCCTGGCGGGCGCTTCCCGGCGCCCTGCGATGAGCAGCGGCAGGTCCGGGTGACGCTCCCTCAGCAACAAGGCGAGCTGCGCCCCCACCACCCCATAGCCCC
>NZ_RAWN01000290.1:0-8823 GCF_003668895.1 Corallococcus sp. AB045 | reverse complement strand
GGCGTGGGTGGCGGGCGCACGGCGAAGTCCTGGAGGGCGGCGGCGCCCCAGGGCACCTCCACGGTCGCGACGCGGGGGACCACCTGGCTGGACGCCGGCAGGCTGCGCGGATCCACCTTCAGCGCATGGCGGCCGGGGCGCAGGTGCGGGCCGCCGATGAGGTCCGGCACGCGTGAGTCCACGCCGGTGAGGTGGTAGCGGCCGAAGGCATCGGTGCGCACCTCGCGGCCGGTGGCCAGCACCAGGCGCACGTCCGCGAGCCCGGGCTCATCGGGTCCACAGAGCCCATCTGCGTCCACGTCCACGCAGACGCGCCCGGCGATGGTCGACGCCTGCGTCGGCAGGTCCGACGACAGCGACTGCGCGGACACCACGGTCGACAGCAGGAGCAGCGCGAGCAAGAAGCCCGCGGCGGCGCCCGGCACCGAGGCCCTCCGCGACGCCCCAGCCCTCAAGGCCGCACCTCTTCCACCGCCGTCACGCCGGTGCGCACGTCCGCCACGGATACGCTCACGGGGCCCTTCGCGCCGTGCACGGTGAAGCGCGTGAGGCCGTCCTGCACGGACAGCTCACCCCGCTCGCCCTCGGACAGCGCGACGTGCACCGGGCGGTCCTTCAGCACCTGGCCGCTCGGGTCCTCCACCCAGCACGTCACCCGGGCGCCCTCCACGCGGACCCGCACGTTGACCGGCAGCCGCGGCGCCAGTTTCACCGGCGCATCGATGCGCGCGGGCACCAGCGGCTCGGACCCCGGGAACACCGGCCCCTGGGGGCCCAGCACGTGCACCGTGACCTCGAGCCCCGGCCACACGGCGTGCGACACGCGCACCTTGCCAGGCGCCATCCCACCCACGAACACCGTCCCGTCCTCCCCCGTCGTCCGCGTCAGGCCGTTCATGAGCAGCGGCTGCCGGGGCACCGGCCAGCCGGCCAGGTCCACCACGCCCGCGACGAGCCCCGTGCCCTGCCGCCACACCGCGAGCCGCGCGGGCTCCGTCCCGAGCGGACCGTACGCGCGCACCATCACGTCCGTGCTCACCTGGTACGCGTTCTCCGGCGCGGTCCACGGGACAGTGAACGTCCCCGGCGGAGACTCCACCGCCGGCCCCACGCTCCCCTCGGCCGAGGTCACCACCACCTTCGCCTCCGGCCGGGGCTGCCCGGCCGCGTCCCGCGCCGTCACCACCACCCGCGCCACCGAACCCGCGTGCACCATCGGCTCGGACAGCGACACCGTCACGTCGCGCACCGCGCCCTGCACCAACTGCATCGGCAGCGACTCGCGCGACCCCGGGCCCCGCTGAGGCCATGCCGCCTCGATGCGCTCATCCGCCGCGAGCGTGCGCGGCGCCGTGTAGCGCCACTCGAGCATGCCGTTCGTGTCGCGAACGGGCCCGTCCAGCCGGCCGTACTTCGCCTTCACCGTGACGCGCGCATCCGCGACGGGCTGCCCCTTCGGATCGCTGGTCGCGCACAAGAGCCGGGCCTGGGACACGCCGTCCGCGGGCAGCCGCTGCGGATTGAGCACGCACGCCAGTCCATCCGTGGGTGGCAATTGGAGGTCGATGGCGATGCGCTCCACGTGGCCCGACAGGTCCTTCACCTCGCCCTGGGCCTGCGGATAGCCGGGAGGCACCACCAGCGGCAGCACGAAGTGCCCTTGCGCGTCCACCGGCACGGGCCCGAAGCGCGTCCCCGCCACCTCCAGCGACACCTGGCCTCCGGGTTCGCTCTTGCCGGGCAGGTTCACCGACGACGCCAGCGGCACCAGCAGCCGCCCGTACGCGCCATGCACCGACTGGGGATGCGGCCACGCGGACAGCGCCACCAGGATGGCCGCCTCTGGCAGGCGCGTTGGAGGCAGCACGTAGCGAGCGGTGTACGTGCCCGGCCCCGTGTGCTTGAGCCCCTCCAACTGACCGGTGCTCGCGCGCAGCACCGGCGGCGCGCCGCTGTCATCCGGCGTCCCATCCGCACGCAGCCGCTTCACAGTGAGCGTCGCCTCCATGTCGCGCCCCTTCACCGGCAGCGCGGGCTCCAGCGACAGCTCCATGTGGCTCGCGGGCGGCCCCACGTCGTAGCGGGCCTGGGCCTCCTCGCCGTCGCCCTTCACGCGCACCACCACCTCGCGCGCCTGGGCCTTCGGGACCACGACGTAGGTGCGCAGCGGTGGAGCGTCCGGCCCGGGCTTGAGCGCCGCGCCCTCCGCCGTCACGGAGGACGGGGTGAACGCCACCGGTTGGCCCCCGGCGTCCCGGCGCACCACCGCGACCGTGAAGCCCTCCGGAGGCACGGGCACGTCCGGGCCGAGCAGCTCCAGCGAAGCCGCCCAGACCGGGGCACAAAACAAGACCATCGCGGAGAGGAGGAGACGTTCCAGGGCTTCCCGACTCTACAAGGCCCTCTGCCGGGACTGCACCACTTTGGTGCCGCTGGCCGTACGAAGGGGCGCTCCGTCGTCCCCGCGTACACTTCCGTCAAACCACTCCACCCACCAGGTGGGTGCCTCCGCGAAGAACCCGAGGGCCGACCCGGTGGATCAGGGAGGATCCCAGATCCCTCCGGCGTCGACCTCGATTTTCCCCGACCTCTTCCTCGGCTGCGGCGTCGGCGGCGGTGGCGGGGCTTCGAAGGTCAGGTCCTGCTGTTCGGTCTGGCGCGCACCGCCCACGTTCACGGCGGTCACCTGAACGGGGTTGGGGCCGTCCTTGAGCGAGACGCTGAGCGTGAACTTCCCGTCCTCGTCGGTGGCCACGTTGGCGCCGTCCACCGTCACCCGGTTGCCCGGATCCGTGTGGCCGACAACGGTGACCTCGCGGTTGCGCTGCGTGCCCGTGGGCCACTCCATCTTCACGAACACGGAGCTGGGGATGGGGGCTGGCTCGGTGGGGGCCTGCCCGGGGCGGACGATGGACCGCTGACCAGCGCGCACGATGACGTACTTGCCTTCCTTGCCGGTCAGCTTCACGTCGCCCTCGCGCGTACCCACGCTCACGGTGCCCTTGCCGTTGTTGCTCATGGTGAAGGTACCCTGAGCGGTGCTGGCCTCCGCGTCGGCGCCCTTCGCCTTCAGGATGAAGGTGTGGCGGACATTGGAACGGCCCCGCACGGTGGCGGTGGCCAGACCGCTGCTCAGCATCACCTTCGACAGCTCGTTCGAGATCTCCTCCACGGAGATCTCCGTCTCCGCCTCCATGCGCAGCTCCACGGCCTCACCGTTCAGCACCACGGCCCAGGACCCACGCCCGGTGCGCACCACGTCCGTGGGCCGCAGCGGCATGTCCTTGCGCGCGGGTTCCCACGGTCCGTCGCCGTGCTTCACGTCCACCGTGCCGTCGAAGGAGCTCAGCACCAGCTCCACGGCCTTCTTCGCCTCCGCCTCCGTGACGAGGGGGCGCTTGGGAGCGGACGGCGGCAGCGGCGCGGGAGGCTCGCGCAGGAAGACGAACCAGCCCACCGGCAGCGCGGCCAGGATGAGCACGAGCCCGATGAGGAACGGCGCCTGTCGCCTGCGAGATGGGGGAGCAGCCATGCGAGGGACCTAGCTACCACACGCGGCGGGCTTCATGCCCGGGGCAGCACCACGGTGAACCGGGCCCCCTGCCCTTCTTCCGAGCGGACCTCCAGCGTCCCCCCGGCCTCCGTGACGATGCGCCACGCGACGCTCAGTCCCAGGCCCACATTGGACCAGATGTCCTTGGTGGTGAAGAAGGGCTCGAAGATGCGCGGCCGGATGTTCTCCGCGATGCCCCTGCCGGTGTCCTCCACCTCCAGGATACACATCCCGTCGCGCTCGCCAGTACGCAGGGTGAGGCGCTTCACCGGCGTCTTCAGCATCGCGGTGCGCGCATTGGACAAGAGCGCCAGCACCACCTGCGACAGGTGACCGGGGTCCGCCTTCACACGAGGCACCGCCGCGCTCAGCTCCGTCACCAGCTCGACGCCCTCTCCGCGCGTCTGGTTCTCCGTGAGGCTCAGCGCGTCGCGAACCACCGCGTTCAGGTCAATGGGCCGCAGGTCCGGGCGCTCGCGCTGCTGGGAGAAGCGCAGCAGGTTCTGGGTGATGTCCTTGCAGCGCTTGGCGCTCTGCTCGATCTTGCGCAGCGTTTCGAAGTCCACGTCATCCGCCCCGCGGTCCAGGAGCAGCAGCTGCACGTTGCCCAGGATGCCGGCCAGCGGGTTGTTGATTTCGTGCGCCACGCCCGCGCCCAGTTGGCCCACCGCCGCCAGCTTCTGCGCCTCCACCAGTTGCAGCTGCGCCGCGCGCAGGTCGGCCGTGGCCTCCTCCACCCGGACGCGCAAATCGTCGTTCCAGCTCATCAGCCGCGCGCGAGACGCCTCCAGCTCCTCGCCCATGCGGTTGAAGGTGGACGCAAGCTCGCTCAACTCGTCCTGGCCCTCCACGCGCAGGCGGCGCTCCAGCTCTCCGCGGCCATAGGCCTCCGCGCCCTGCACCACGTCCGCGAGCCGCCGGTCCAGCCGCCGGGTGAAGAGCGCGCCCAGCGCCAGGAGCACCACCAGCGCACCCGCCACGGACGCGAGCACCGTGGTGCGCAGCTCCCGCACGGGCGTCAGCGCCAGGGCCTCGTCCTCCGTCACGACGATGCCCATCTCCAGCGTGTTCACCCACGCCACGCTCACCCGGCGCGCGGGGTCCTTCAGCTGGAAGCTGCGCCCGCCTTCCGCGCCCAGGGCGGACTTCAGCGCCTCGCGCAGCTCCGGCTCCAGGGCCTCCATGCGCCGCGCGGCCTGGGAGCTGGCCACGACGCGCCCCTCGGAGTCCACCACGTCCAGGAGCTGCCCGTCACTCGCGCGCCGAGCGAGCAGCGCCTCCAGCTGCGTGAAGACGAGCTCCGCGATGGCGTACGGCGCATCCTCCGAAGCGCCCAGCTTCACCGCCACCGCCACGGCGGCCACGCCCGAGCCCGCGTGCACGTACGCGCTGCCCAGCGCCGCCTGGCCCTTGCCTCCGTCCCGGAAGTTCTCCACCGGCACCGCGTGCGCCAGCTGACGGACGCGCGCGGCGTCGAAGGCGGGATGGCGTTCGAGCGGCTCCGCGCTCCGGAACACGGCGGGCCCCAGGGGCTGCCCGTTCGCGTCCGCCTGGATGACCGCGCTCACCGAGGTGGACTGCCCATACAGGAGCATCAGCATGCCGCGCACCTCTTCGGGCGTGGCGCGCTCCCAGGGCAGGAGCTCCGCGGAGCGGGCGAGGCCGTTGACGACCTCCATCAGGCTCGCCTCCACGGCCTCGGCGGTGGCGGTCGCGAGCGCGCGCTGCTGCTCATCGATGCGCTGGGCCAGCGCGTGCTCCGAGCGCGAAAGCAGCAGGAAGCCGACGATGGCCAGGGGCAGCACCGTCGCGGCGAGCATGAAGAGGACGAGCTGCTGGTAGAGCCTCATCCAGTGACTGACCGGACCACGCGCTCCAAGTCACTGCGCAGGAAGACGGAGCCGGGGATCGCCTTGGCCCGCTTCTTCATGTCCGCGGCCCGGCGCGCCAGCTCCGCGTGGTCATGCGCCACGCCGTCCGTCATCACCGCCACCACGGACACGCTCATGATGGGGAACTCGCGCTTCTCCCCGAAGCGGTCCTCCGCTTCGATGTGGCCACGCTCCCGGTCCTGCCGGTCGTAGTAGAGCGGGATGATGCGGTCGAACTGCTCGATTGCCCGCTGGCACACCCGGTCCACGGACTCCACGGAGGTGATGAAGACGAAGTCGTCGCCGGCCACGTGGCCCAGGAAGTCCCCCGGGGCGCCCTCCTGCTGGAAGACCTCCCGCATCAGGTCGCCCGTCTGGCGCACCACGCCGTCCGCCTTCGCGAAGCCGTAGTAGTCGTTGTAGGCCTTGAGGTTGTCCAGGTCCAGGTAGCAGAAGGCGAACGGCTGGCGCGCGCCCAGCCGGCGCTGCACTTCCCGCTCGATGGCGGTGGAGCCGGGCAGCTGCGTGGTGGGCGACGAGGACAGCTCCTGCTCCTTGCGCCGCAGCATGCTCTCCACGCGCGCGCCCAGCTCCAGCGCGTCGAAGGGCTTGGTGATGTAGTCGTCCCCGCCCAGCTTCAGCGCGCGGACCTTGGACGACGTCTCCGTGCGCGCGGAGATGAAGATGACGGAGATGTGGCCGCTGGCGCGCTCGGCCTTGATCTCCTCCAGGAACGCGAACCCGTCGCCGTCCGGCAGCGTGACGTCCAGGAGCACCGCGTCCGGCCTGCGCTCGCGCAGGGAACGCCGGCCCTCCTCCACGCTGTGCGCGACGCCGACCTCGAAGCCCAGACCCTCCAGCACCTCGCGGCAGATGGAGGCGATCTTCGCGTCGTCGTCCACCACCAGCACGCGCCCGTGCTGCGCCCCGGCGCGGCCCCGCGCCAGCGAGTCCACCGTGGCCAGCAGCTTGTCTCCGGCCAGGGGGCGCACGAGGAACGCGTCCGCGCCGGCCCGGAAGGCGCGCTGGCGCTCGTCGAACGCGGAGGTGAGCAAGAGCGGCGCGCGGCGCGTCTCCGGATCATTCCGGAGGATCTCCGCCAGCCGCAGGCCGTCCACGTCCGGCAGCCGCACCGACACCAGCACCACGTCCGGGTGGAGGTTGCGAGCAGCGGACAGGCCCTCCTCCGCGGAGGCCGCCAGGCGCACCCGGTAGCCCCGGGCTCCGAGCAGCGCCTTCATGATGTGGCCCACCTCGGGCTCACCCTCGATGATGAGCACCTTGCCACGCGAGTCCGCGCGGACGGGCTGCGGCGACGGCAGGAGCGTGTCCACGGCCGCCTGGGACAGCACGTCCTGGGGCGGCTCCGTGGGGAGCACGGCGATGAAGCGCACGCCGGTGTTGGACGGCTCGGACCAGATGCGTCCGCCGTGGGCCTCCACGATGTTGCGGCAGATGGGCAGGCCCAGGCCGGTGCCGCGCACGGTGCGGTTCGCCTGGGTGCGGGCCTGCTCGAAGCGGTCGAAGATGCGCTCCAGGCTCTCTTCCGGGATGGGGTCGCCGCTGTTCCAGCAGGAGAGCACCACGTAGCCGGGCAGGCTGGACGTGGCGCGCAGTTCCACGCGCACCTCGCCGCCGTCCGGCGTGAACTTCACCGCGTTGTTGAGCAGGTTGTTGAGCACCTGGTTCACGCGGTTGGGGTCCACCATGGCGCGCAGCGGGTGCTGCGGCAGCAGGGGCACCACGCGGATGTGCTTCTCCGCGAAGGCGGGCCCGTACTTCTCCACCACGCGCTGGACGAGTTCCTCCAGGTAGATGCGCTCGAAGCTCATCTTCAGCCGGCCCTGCGCGTACTTCGACAGGTCCAGCAGGTCATCCACGATGCTGTTGAGCTTCTCCGCGGAGTCCTTGGCCAGCGACAGGTAGCGGTGCTGCCGCTCGTTGATGTCCCCCGCCATCCGGTTGAGCACCAGGTCCAGGGCGCCGGTGATGGAGGTGAGCGGCGTGCGCAGCTCGTGGCTCACCATGGAGACGAAGGTGTCCTTGCGCTCCTCCAGCCGCTTCTGATCAGTGATGTCGCGCAGCACCACGCACACGCCGCGCAGGGTGCCGCGCGCGTCGTTGACGGGCGTCACGGTGGTCTGCACGGTGCGCTCGAAGAGCTTCACGTCCTCGCGCAGCACCTGGTGGCCGCTGTACTCCAGGTTGCGGACCAGCTGGAACGGCTGGAAGCCCAGGCGCTCCTCCAGGAGCCGGTTGGAGGGACCCTGCCCTTCCTCCCCCGCGTGCAGGATGCGGCGGGCCGCGGGGTTCATCACCACGATGTCGTTCTTCTCGTCGGTGAGCACCACGCCGTCCGCCATGGACGCGACCATGCGCTCCATGCGGTGGCGGGCCTCTTCCTCCGCGGAGCGCAGCGACTGGATGGCGTCCGCCGTCTGGTTGGCGAGCACGTCCAGCAAGAGCCCATCGTCCTCCGTGAACGCGTCCGCGCGGTGGGAGAACAGGGACAGCATGCCCACCGGCTTCCCAGCGGCGGTGAGGTTCACCGTGAGCTGGTTGGGGTAGACGACGGGGGACACGGAGTCCTTGGTGGTGGTGCCGGTGACGCGGGTGATGACCCGGTCCTCCGGCAGCGTCAGGCCGCTGCTCTTGCGGTACGCGCCGAGCATGGACTCCTTGACGCCCAGGAGCGCCTCCTCGCCCACGTTGCCCACGCAGCGCAGGCGCAGCGTGGCGCCCCGCTGCCCGTCCGGCGCGATGAGGGCCGCGCCGCAGTCGTACGGCAGCACGCGGGCCACGGCGGTGAGCACGCGGTCGATGATGGCGTCGTAGCTGGCCGGGTCATTCGCGCTGGCGCGGCTGACCTCGTAGAGGACAAAGAGGGCCTCCACCCGCTGGTGCAGCTGGCGGATGAGCTTCTCCTTGTCCTTCTTGAGCTGGGCGAACTCCACCGCGTTCTTCACGGTGATGAGCAGGTCGTTCACGTCCCAGGGCTTGGTGACGTAGCGGTACACCTGGCCCTGGTTGATGGCCGCGATGATGTCCTGCGGGTCCGTGTACGCGGTGAGCAGCAACGTCGTGACGTCGATGCCCTCCGCTCTGGCGGCGTTGACCAGGTCGATGCCGGTCATCTCCGGCATGCGCTGGTCCGTGACGAGCACGTCCACGGACTCGGTCCGCAGGATTTCCAGGGCTGCCTTGCCGTGGGGAGCGGTGAGGACGCGGTAACGTCGCTGGAACATCCGGCTGAGGATGTCCAGGACGTCGGCCTCGTCATCGACGAAGAGCAGCGTGTGGCGGAGGTCGGACACGGCGGCGCCAAGTGTACGCCGAGATCAACGCACCTCCTCAAGCCGCGAGAAGGCCGGGCGGGGGGCAGCACGGCGGGTATGGGTG